>JAQBNV010000018.1 GCA_028288395.1 Adhaeribacter sp.
CCGGTAATTCCCGTGGCGGGTACGGGCAGCCCTGCTAAATATACCTAGCCTGTATCGGGCACTACCCGGGCCCTTACCGAAGCCGAAGAAGCGGATTTATTAAATGGTCTTTGGTATTATAATATTCATAGTACCAAGTTTCCGGGGGGCGAAATCCGGGGACAATTAATCAAGTAAGCGTAATCTTTTAGGGCTACCGCATTATAAATTTTCTTTTCTGTAGTTACCACCCAAAAAGGAGGAGCGGGTTAAAATCCGTCTTCTCCGGGTAAATCCAAAAAATATGAAAAAATACCTACCAGGCCTGCTGCTGTTGGTAACACTGGCCTGTACCCATAACAACGAAGAAGAGCTGTTCGACAAAACGGATAGCACCTGCCAGGTGACCAGTGCTACTTATCTGGCCGATGTGAAGCCTATTTTGCAACGCCAATGCTATAGCTGTCATGGGAACGGGGCTAAAGAAGGCGGCATAATTCTGGATAACCCTGCCGAGGTGAAAAAGCAGGCCAACCAACATTTAATGGCGGTTATCAACCACGAACCGGGCCACCCGCCCATGCCCCAAGGCGGCGCTAAATTACCAGCCTGCGACATTGCCAAAATTCAGAAATGGGTAGACGCCGGCGCCCTTAACAATTAATATATATTTAATATTTCTGGCTTATGAAATGGATAGCAGGGCTTTTACTCGTAATGCTGGCCGCAGGCAGCAGCCAGGCCCAGAGTCGTTACTTTACCCGTACAGGTAATATCTCTTTTTTCTCGGAAGAAATTCTCGAAAATATTGAGGCCCATAACAAGCAGGTGAGTTCTTTTCTGGAGGTGAATACCGGCGAAATCGTTTTTTCTGTACCCATGAAGGCTTTTCAGTTCCGGAAGTCTTTGATGCAGGAACATTTTAACGAAAACTACATAGAGTCAGATAAATATCCCAAAAGCACTTTTAAAGGTACCATACAGGATATGAAAGCGGTGAACCTGCAGCAGGACGGTATTTATCAGGTAAAAGTAAACGGGCAGCTTACCCTTCATGGCGTAACCAAACCCATTGCGGCCGACGGTACCCTGGAAGTGAAAGGTGGCCGGATAGGCGCTAAATCGGTCATTAACCTCCGGCCCGAAGATTATAATATTCAGATTCCGCTTCTGGTCCGTGGCCACATTGCCGAAATTATTCAGGTAACCATCAACCTGCTGTACGAGCCTTACCAAGCCAATGCTGCCAAACAACCCTGACCAGCCAAACAACTGATTTATGAAAAAAAATATTCAAACTGCTTTTTGCTTTGTGCCTGCTGTTGCCCCTAACCAGTGCGGCCCAGGACGACCTGCTGGCTTTAGCCGAGGCCGACAGTGCTACTTCGGATTATACCGCCGCTACCTTCAAAACTACCCGTATTATTAATGGCCATTCGGTGCAAACCATACCGGCACAGGAACTGCTTTTTATGATTTCGCACCGGTTTGGCACGCTGGATGGCGGCGCTTATAACTTTTTTGGATTAGATGCAGCTACTATCCGGCTCGCCCTGGAATACGGCCTGACCGATCGGCTTTCGGTGGGCGTGGGCCGCAGCTCGCTGGAAAAAACCTACGATGGCTATTTAATACCAAATCTCATTTACATCTTTCCATAGATAATTAACAAATATTTTTAAAAGCTTACAAGGCTAACTTTCCTGTATTTTTATATGGAATATAGTTTATACTATTTGATATAAAATATAAGTTGCTGCGGCAACAAAATGGTACCTGGGCGGCACCCGTTACCATAACCGGCTTTGCCAGTACTGCTCTTACTACCCTGCGGTTCGATAATCCCGAGAAAAACGAAGATTTCTCCTCCCGCCTGACGTATACTTACCAGTTGCTCCTGGCCCGCAAGTTTAACGATAAGTTTTCGCTGCAACTCTCTCCTACCCTGGTGCACCGCAACCTGGTAGCTACTACCCAAGACGAGAACAATGTGTATGCCATTGGGGCCGGCAGCCGGTATAAGCTTACGAAACGTACCTCCCTAAATGCCGAATATTTTTACCTCTTGCCGGGGAAAACCGCCGACGATTATATAAATTCTTTTTCGTTGGGCTTTGATATTGAAACTGGAGGTCACGTATTTCAACTGCATTTAACCAACGCGCAGGGCATGATCGAAAAGTTTTTTATACCACAAACCCAGGGCAAGTGGGGCGATGGCGGTATCTATTTTGGGTTTAATATTTCGCGGGTTTTTGATTTTAACAAAGAAGACAAAGCCGAGAAGAAATGGTAACCTGATTTCGTTTTGTAAGCTGGCGGCTTTACCTTTACCGGAAGCCGCCAGCTTATAAAATGAAGAAAAATAAAAGCAAGCGTTATCGTAAAATTCTGTGGTTTCTCTTGGCTCTTTTTCTCGGCCTGAATATTATTGCGTATAACCATGCCTACCACTTCACGCATTTTACCGCCCCCGAAAATGCTTCCAAAATTAATGCTTATACCCTTTCCGGCACCGACAAACTAAAAGCACTGTTTCTGGGAGTAGCTACACCCCGGCCGGAAAATAAAAAGGTGCCATTGCGGCCTTACGAGCACATCCTGCTGCCCGGAGAAAAGACCCTCGATGGCTGGCTGATACCGGTGCCGGACCCCAGCGGAACCGTTATTCTGTTTCACGGGTACGGCGGTGAGAAATCATCCCTGCTGGATAAGGCAACTGAATTTAATAAACTGGGCTATAATACTTTTCTAGTCGATTTTACGGGTTCCGGGGGCTCAGCCGGCAACCAAACCACCATTGGGTTTTACGAGGCTGAGCAAGTAGAAAGAAGTTTTGCCTACATCCGGCAGCGAATTAGCGGTAAGGTTTTTCTTTTCGGGACTTCTATGGGCGCCGTGGCTATTTTAAAAGCCTTGCAGGATTATCCCGTTCAACCAACCGCTATAATATTGGAATGCCCCTTCGGCTCGCTGTACAAAACTGTAAGTGCCCGTTTCCGGCTGCTGAATATTCCGGCATTTCCCTTCGCGGGACTGCTGGTATTCTGGGGCGGCGTGCAGCATAATTTCTGGACCTTTTCGCACAATCCGGTTACCTATGCAAAAGCTGCTACCTGCCCGGCCCTGCTCTTATACGGAGAGCAAGACCCAAAAGTAAGTCGAGCCGAAATAGACGAAATTTATTTGAACCTTCGTGGACCTAAGCAGCTTAAAACTTACCCGGAGGCAGGCCACGAAAATTATCTGATTGCCTATAAAAAAGAATGGGTGCGGGACGTAGCTGATTTCCTAAACCATTATTAGGATGAAGTAATACGCTAAGGTTAAAACAAAGCGTATTACTCCTTTAAGGCTTTATTGATTAATGCTTCATAACAGGCATTATGCCTGATTCTTACATAAAATTCTTCAAAAGCGGTTGGTACTCTTTGTGGCGCCTAATATAAGCCGATACCGCCGGACAGGAAGCAATCACTTTCAACTTCTCATCCTGAGCGTAAGCCAGGCCAGCCTCAATCAGTTGGTTCGCTACGCCTTCGTTACGGGCACTTTCGGGTACAAAAGTATGCTGGAAGTCGATTACCTTATCTTCCGGACGGGCATAGGCCAGTTCGGCCTGATCGCCGTCTATCTGGGCGGTAAATTCCTGGGCTTCTTTATCGTGGTTTATCTTAATATCCATCGTTATAGTTTGTTACATAGCTACGGATGTACGGGAGGGAACAAACAGGGTTGAAGAATTCGGAATTTTACTTATCTTTTTGCTAGTAATCGCTTAAGGCCCTGCTTTACAATTGCGTAAGATTTGCTAACCAAAGCAGCCCGTTTAAGAAGAGCATTTTGATTATATATAGCCTGAGCGCCGGAATTAAACGCAATTGCCGTAAAGTTACCTTTAAAGGCCGGACTTTTCTTTAACGCTGGTTCGCGGCGCAGCCATTTAAGCAAATTGTTTTAACCACTTTTTCGCTGCCTGATCGTCCGTAAAACGCTTTATCGGAATTGGTGGTGGTTTTAAAGCGAAGAGTAAATTCATAATAAGTCTGGAAAGCCCAGGCTTGGCCACCATGGCCATAGCGGAATAAATAGTCGGCAGCTGTTCTGTTGAATACTTACGGGTTTCTTTGTCCGGAACAGGAGAATCGGTCAGATAAATGAATAATGGATATTTTTGATTATTCGTAATTTGTTTTATTAAAGCCACATTGCCTTTTATGTTCTCAACGGTACGTTTGGGGCTTTTAGAAAGGGAGACTAATATTCCCGCATCAAACCAATACGTTGCTATTTCCCCATCAAAAATCTGTCTGTCTTTTGGTATGGTCATTTATTCTATAGGTTAATTTATGGCTGTTTATTTTAAAGCCAGCACTAATGTTCAACGGTTTTATAAATAGGCAGTAATCCAAAGACTATAACCTCACTTCTGCTTTGTAGTTGATTGGTGTTTTGTAGATGAAAGATAATTATCCGGCCGCTTTTTACAAAA
>JAQBNV010000024.1 GCA_028288395.1 Adhaeribacter sp.
CTTCTTATATATTTGATAATACGCCCCGCACCGATGGCGACCGTGGAACCGGTATTTTATTTAATGCCCTGCATACCTGGCCGGTAATGCCTATTTACGATCAAAACGGTGAATTAACCAGGTCCAATGTTTTTCCGGCAAATACCGGTAATATTTATACTTACCCTAACTGGGTACGGGCCGCCGAAGAACTGGTAAACGAAAACAAAATAACCAACCTGCTTTCCAACGCTTACCTCGAATACCGTCCTATTAAAGACCTGGTGCTCAAAACAACTATTAATATTGAGCTGTATAATAATAAGTTTTTCTTTTTCAATCCGTCTACTGCTACCAGTGCCATCAACGTTACTATTCCTACTACGGCAGTGTCAATCCGGGAGAATTTCTCGAACACTACCTGGCTGAACGAAAACCTGGCTACCTATTCCAAAACCTTCAACGAAAACCATAACTTTGAATTGCTGGGTGGTTTTACGAACCAACGGTTTCGGATGGACCGCACCCGCATTCAGGCGGATACTTACGCCGACGACCGGCTACCTACAATACAAGGTGGGCTAAACATAAACCGGAGCGGTACCAACAGCGGCGTAGAAGAATGGGCGCTGACTTCTCTTTTATCCCGGCTTACTTATAACTACAAAGGTAAATATTTATTTACGGCTTCTATCCGGAGCGATGGATCTTCCCGCTTTGGTACCCAAAACCGCTGGGGTACTTTCCCTTCTGCTTCCGTGGGCTGGGTTCTTTCGGATGAGGCCTTTATGCAGAATTTCGGAAAACTAAATTTTGCCAAGCTACGGGCTAGCTACGGGGTAACTGGTAACAACAACATTGGTAATTATACGCAATATGCCTTGGTAAATAATACCATAAATGCCGCTTTTGGCAACACGGTAGTACCGGGCGCCGCCGTAACTTCTTTAGCCAACACCAACCTGGGCTGGGAAACCACCAAGCAATTTGATATTGGTATGGATTTAGGCTTGTTCGAAGACCGTATCCAGTTTATGTATGATTACTACAATAAGACGACTACCAACCTGCTTTACAGCGTACAGGTTCCGCAGGAAGCCGGCTTTGGTAACTTCAACGATAATATTGGCGAAATTAATTTCTGGGGTCACGAATTTGCCCTTACCACCCGCAACACCGAAGGCAAACTGAAGTGGACTACTAATGCTAATATTTCCTTTAACCGGAATAAGGTTGTTGCGCTGGCCGAAGGCATAAACCGGGTATATGGCACTTTTCATATAACCCAGGTCGGTCAACCATTTGGTCAGTTTTACGGACTGGTTAAGGATGGTCTTTATATGAACCAGGCCGACCTGGATAACTCACCCAAAGTACCGGGCCGCTCTGCGGTAGGAAGTATCAAATTACGCGATGTAAATGGTGATGGCATTATTACCTACGGCGGTGACCAGGACGACCGCACCATTATCGGTAATCCGTTCCCCGATTTTACTTATGGCATTGTTAATAACCTGAGTTACGGCAAGTTCGATTTTAGCATTGCTGGCTCCGGTTCTTATGGCAATCAGCTTTTAGTACGCCACTTATATAGCACTGCTAACCTCGATGGGGTTTTTAATATGGTAGATGCCGTGAAGTACCGCTTCCGCTCTCCGGAGAATCCGGGCAATGGCAAGTTTGGCACCACCGTAGGCGGGGGTAATGTAACTGGTATAGAACGTGACTGGATGAGCAGTCATTTTTTAGAAGATGCCTCTTACTTTACAATTAGAAATATTACCCTGGGTTACACGGTAGGTGCGTTTAACAAGTTCTTTAAATCGGCCCGGATTTACGGTTCGGTGCAGAATGCCTATGTGTTTACGAAATATACGGGCGGCCCTAACCCCGAAACCAGTGGCAATAGCGCCGGCAATGGAGACGGTGGCAATCTGAGCCAGGGAATTGACCTTTCTAACTACCCCGTTCCGCGCACCTATACCCTTGGTGTAAACGTGAATTTTTAATCAGGAAATAGGTAACTAATAATATTATAAATTTCTCTTTTCGAAATAAAATGAAAAAATCATATATAATAACCTGTCTTTTAAGTCTTGGTCTGGTGACCAGCTGTAAAGACGATTTTCTAGCTATTGTTCCGGAAACGCAATTGAGTTCGGCCACCTTTTTCACCAAAGAAGCCGATTTTCAGCAGGCCGTTAATGCGGCTTATGTACCGCTACGCACCATCTTTAATGATAGGTCCTGGCTTCTGGGCGAAATGCACTCCGATAATACCTATTACGCTCGTAATCCACTTTTCGGCGCCACCGAGCAGTCGGAAGATTTAGCAGATTTTGCCATTCCGGAAGCCAATGGTGTTACGTCTAATACCCACGTGCTTAATCAATACCGGCAGGATTACTTAATTATTGCCCGGGCCAATCAGATTTTATCTTCGATTGATGCTGTAGAATTCGGCGCTGACTCTAAAAATAATATCAGGGGACAAGCCTTGTTCCTGCGGGCCTTTGCTTATTTTGAACTAGCCCGTTATTTTGGTAAAGTTCCGTTGCACCTAACGCCCGTTACCAATCGCTCCGAAGCGGCCTTGCCACTAGCCTCGGAAGAAGAAGTATATGCTCAAATCATAAAAGATGCCTCGGAGGCGATTCCGTTATTACTCCCCAAATCTAAACAGGAAGCAGGCCGCGTTACCTCCGGTGCTGCCAGAACCTTACTGGCTAATGTGTATATCGTACAGAAAAAATGGGCCGAGGCCGAAAAGCTGCTGAAAGAAGTAGTGGCCAGCAACGAATATGCGTTAATTCCGGATTATGCCAATGTTTTTTCAACTTCTACCGGTAATAAAAATAACAAGGAATCGGTTTTTGAGGTACAGTTCCTCGAAGGTTCGGCCGGATTAAATGGTAACTTTATTTACCAGTTTATGCCCCGCCCCATGGCCGCCGCCGAAGTGGTAACCTTAATGGGTACCTCTAACCCGCAGCCGCTGGATGCCGAAGGCAACAATATTCCAACGCCGGATGTAATTGCGGCCTACGAACCAGGCGATGCCAGAAAAGATGTTTCTGTTGGTTTTATTACTTTAAGCGGTAGCGCCCGGAGTAATAAAGTGTATCCTTATATTAAGAAGTATGTCAAACCACATGCTTTGCACAGCAATACCGGTACCAACTGGCCGGTTTACCGCTATTCCGAGGTTTTATTATTGCTGGCCGAAGCACTGAACGAACAAAACAAAAACCCCGAAGCTGCGACCTATCTGAACCAGGTACGGACCCGCGCGGGTTTGGGCCAGGCCTCCGGCGATATGCGGGAAGCTATCTTTAAAGAAAGACGCGTAGAATTAGCCTTTGAAAACAAACGCTGGTTTGATTTAGTAAGAACCGGTCGGGCCATAGCTACTATTACCGCATACGGCAACCGGATAAAAGCTAATCCACAGGCTTATTATTATCCCGAAGGGTCGGTTCCGCGGAGCCATGCTTTCAGCAATATTAAACTGTACTATGCACTACCGGCCGATGAGGCCGCGCTGAGTCCGCATTTTTAATATTTATTTACCGTCCTTAAACCGGTAAAATGTCATTGCACACACCAACGGAAAGGGTTAGCAAATCCATCCGTTGGTGTGTTTATTAAAACTGTTAGCCGCCGCTCTTATACCAAAATATTTTCTTTTACTCGTAAAAATATATTTTAATTATATATTTACTTAACCGGAAGTACTGGCAGCGTGCGGTCCCTTAGCTGTTTTTCTTATTGTTTTATCATTCCTATACTTTTTTGTAACCAGAAGATAAAAGATTTGACACCAGCAACCTGGAGAAATAAAATAGTTAACCCGGCCCAACTCGGCGGCATCGAAACCTCGGTGCTCGACAACGGCCCCGGCCGCGGTACCCGCATTGCCTGGATCAATACCGGCACCGGCTTACGTTACAAAGTGGTACTGGATCGGGCCATGGATATTGCCGATACTTTTTACAACCAGCACAGCCTGGCCTGGTTAAGCCATAGTGGCGTTACTCCTCCGCAACCATTTTCTCATCCGGGCATCAACTGGCTCCGCACCTTTGGCGGCGGCCTGGTAACTACCTGCGGACTGTCGCACGTAGGCGGCCCCGAAACCGATGCCTACGGCGAACGTGGCCTGCACGGGCAAATCAGTAATATCCCGGCCGAAGTAGAATCGATTATTCAACCGGATATTTTAACTGGCAACCTGAATATGAGCATAACCGGCCGCATGCGGGAGACCCAGGTGCTCGGACCCAACCTGGAACTGAAGCGCACCATATCCGGCACCCTGGGCCAGGCTGTTATCCGGATTCAGGACGAAGTAATTAACTGCGGCAATACGGCCGCGCCGCACATGCTCCTGTACCATTGCAATTTTGGCTGGCCTTTGGTTGACGAAGGAACGCAAATTATCTGGCAGGGCGAGTGGCAATCCCGGGAAGGCGCACCTCATTATAAAATATTCCGGGAAGGTAATAATTTTCGCCAATGCCTCGCCCCTCTCGATGCGCATAGCGGCACCGGCGAAGAAGCTGCTTTTATAGCTATTACGCCCGATGACAATGGCCAGTGCACGTGTGGGTTATACAATGCAACCCTCGGAATGGCCCTGGCTTTGCGGTTTCCGAAAGCGCAATTGCCCTGGCTCACCAACTGGCAGCACTGGGGCAAAAACGAATACGTAACCGGCCTGGAACCCGGCACCAACCCACCCATAGGGCAGGCCAAAGCCCGGGAATTAAATCAGCTCATTCAACTGGCGCCCGGCGAAAGGCGAATTTATAACCTGGAGATAGAAATATTAACCGACAAAAATAACATAGACGAATTTTTAAAGAATACAGGTAAGGCTCACTAAGAAGTAAAATTTTTATGGAAACAATGGATAAAGTAAGTTTAGCGGCAAAAGCATTAGAACAAGGAAAAGGCATATTGCGCCTGGCGCCCACATGGGTACCGCGCTCGTTTTGTGTCCCCGGCCGCCGGATAAAATTACACCCCGATGATTATTATGTACTGGGTGGCCAGCGCGGCGGCATTGATGAGCGTTGGCTTTCTTCTACCACGCCCGCAAAAAACGGCCCTTTAACCGGCGAAAACGAAGGCTTAAGCGCCGTAGTTGTGAATGACGGCACGACAGAAGAGCAAATTTTATTAAAAGATTTGATTGATGAACTGAAAGGTGCTGTTATCGGCGATCGCTTGTGGAACGAATATGGTTCCTGGCCGATGTATTCCAAGTTTTTCGATAATATGGGGCCGCTGCCGCACCATATACATCACAGCGACGAATATGCCGCCATGGTGGGCCAGTTAGGCAAGCCGGAAGCCTATTATTTCCCGCCGCAATTAAATAACCACGGGGGCGATTTTCCTTACACTTTCTTTGGTATTGCCCCCGGCACCACCAAAGAAGAAATACGCGAGTGTTTGCAAAACTTTACCAAAGGCGATAATAAAATAACCAATTATTCTTCTGCTTATCGCCTGGAGCCGGGCACTGGTTGGGATGTGCCGCCAGGTATACTCCATGCCCCGGGCAGTTTGTGTACTTACGAGCCACAAAAAGCTTCCGACATATTTGCGATGTATCAATCTTTAGTTAACGAAGCCATTATACCGGAAGAGTTATTATGGAATGGTACTCCCGAAGATCGCAAAGGCGATTATGACCTGTTAGTAGAGGTTATTGACTGGGACGCTAACGTGGACCCTAATTTTATGCAAAACCATTTTATGCGGCCAAGACCCGTTAAGGCGATAGAAGAAATGCAAGCCGAAGGTTACGTTGAAAACTGGATTTGCTACAAGAGCGATGCCTACAGCGCCAAAGAATTAACCGTGCTTCCGGGCCAGACGGCAACGATTAAAGACAGCGCCGCTTACGGCTTGATTATGATGCAGGGACACGGCAAAATGGGCGTTTGGGACATCGAAACACCCTCCTTAATTCGCTACGGACAGCTAACCAACGACGAATTTTTTGTGAGTGAAAAAGCCGCAATGGAAGGTGTTACCATCGAGAATAAATCTACTACCGACCCGATTGTGATGCTGAAACACTTTGGCCCTAATAATCCCGATTTGGTATTGTAGTTTATAAAACCTTTGTTTTACAAAAGCTAATATTTTAGATTAAAGCAAAGGTTTATTTCTGTCATTCAGGAGGAAACTTGTTAGCAAATAAACAAAAAGTTTCCTCCTGAATTATGAAAGCTAGCCAAAGCTGGCGCAAGTCTTAGCGAAGCGAGACTTGTGCAGATAAAACCAAAG
>JAQBNV010000048.1 GCA_028288395.1 Adhaeribacter sp.
ACAGAATGTGCATGATGTATTCAGCCGAATGGCCTACAGTTCCGTTGCCAAAACTGCCATTTTGCCGTTGCAGGATGTGCTGGCCCTCGACGAAACCGCTCGCATCAACACGCCCGGCGCCGCTGCCGGCAACTGGGGCTGGCGTTTACATCCCGGACAGTTAACTTCTTCGACCGCCGAACATATTTTAAAGGAGCTTACCTGGTTATTTAACCGCCGATAGGGTTTCCATGCATTAATAAAAGCCACGGTATTTTAAACCGTGGCTTTTTTATAAATCATTTCTTCCAAATATTACTTACACCAAAGGACTTAAACTATTTACCCCACCAAAATACTTTTCGGTCATTCCCTAATTATCTTCTGGTTAATATCATATCAGGGAAAAACGTTATTTCGTATTATTACCTGACGCTATAAAATCCCGACAACTTCCTTCCTTTTAACTGATGTAGTTGCCCTGAATAGTTTTGTCTTTTATCAGCGTCCATAGATGGCTGAATGAAAAAAAAGGCCGGATATAACCAGCCTTTTCTTTTATATATTAAACTTTAATAGCCCACTCGGGCCGCATTTGCCGGGAACGTAAGGCATTGGCTTCTTTGTCGTTTTTAAATTTTTCTTTTTTTGGATTCCAGGTTAGGGGCCGTTTAAGTTCGTAGGCAATATTGCCCAGGGTACAAACGGTGGCCGTACGGTGGCCTACTTCCACGTCACAGATTGGTTTTTCCCGGGTCCGGATGGCATGGAGCCAGTTTTTATAATGGTCTTCGCTTAAATATACGCGCTTTTCGTTCGCTCCTATCACCTGGGTTTGCAGGGAGCTGGGGGTGGTTTCGAGTTTGCCGCGTTGTACATCTATCTGGCCTTTGGAACCAATAAACCGGATAGCATTATTTTTACCAAAATCCTCGTGGGTCATGGTAATACCGTTGGCGTATTTATAAGTTAAGTAACGGTAGTTTTTGCCGTCCGGCGGAATAATGGCTACCGGGCCGCTGTTATCCATTTCTAATGCCCACTGTCCGATATCAAACATGTGTGCGCCCCAGTCGGTCATGCCACCGCCACCAAAACCTTTGTAATCGCGCCACCGTGCCCAGAAAGTAGCGCTTGGCTCGGGTGCCAGAAAATTATGAAATGGTTTAAATTCGTTCGGACCAAGCCAGAAATCCCAATTCACGCCGGCCGGCACTGGTTCCCCGCCCAGGGTATAAGGTAAGGGCGGTCCGCCCACGTTTACTTTTACCGTTTGGATATCGCCGATATAGCCGTTCTGAACCAGCTCGACGGCTAGCCTAAACTCTTTCCAGGAACGCTGCATGTTACCCGTCTGAAAAACACGTTTGTGCTTGCGGGCTGCTTTTACCATCGCGCGACCTTCTTTAATGGTGAGCGAAAGCGGTTTTTCGCAATAAATATCTTTACCCGCTTCGGCAGCCCGAACGGCGTGCACCGCATGCCAGTGATCCGGCGAGGCAATTACCACCGCATCTACATCGGGGCGGGCCAGTACTTCCCGGAAATCTTCGTACGGTTTACAACCTAAATATTGCTGCTGGCCGGCTTTCTCAGCGTAAAACTTATTCGCCTTCTCCGTAAAATCTTTTAATTTGCTACCGTACACATCGCAGGCCGCTACAATCTGGGCCTGGCCGGAGTTTAGGAAATTGTTGCGCAGGCCGCCGCTTTGCCGGCCGGTACCAATAAAACCCAGGTTTATCATATCGCTGGGCGCTACGTAGCCTTTGCCGCCCAGCACGTACCGGGGCACAATCATAAAAGCAGTTATGGCCGCCGCTTTGCCGATAAACTGGCGCCGCGATATACCATTTTTCATGTGGTCATCTTTTCCCATTTAAAGTTGAGGTTGGTGGATAGTAATTCGGTATAAATTAAAAATTAATATTAAAACCACCAATTACAAATGAAATAACCGTATAGAAGCATTCGTAAGGTGCGTGCCGGTGATAAGCAGGAAGAACCTTCTTCGTAAGGTTCTGCGTAAGGTGTATCATAGCTTTTGGCACCTATAGAATGTATTTACTCAATTTTCTACTTTGTAAAGCAGATTATTAATCACCATAAAAAATTACTTATCTTTTTCTATGATGGTATAATATTTTATAAAAACTATTTAATTTTAACCCGTCTTCCGGAAAAGCTACCGCTAATTAAATAAATATGATTAACTATTAACTGACCAATCTTTTCCGGATTAACAAAACAGAAGCCTGGCCTTTCGTTTGGGTGAGGGCGTATAAGCCTCCCTAAATCACCCATAGAAAGTAAAATACTGATTTAATTAATTTTTAATTAACGACTTGTATATGAGCGCAGCGCTTGAGATTACCTCTAACTTTGTTCAAAGTTCCACCGATGATCGTTTCCGTTTATTGATTGAGACTGTAATCGATTACGCTATCTTCTTATTAGACACCGAAGGCAAGGTAGTGACATGGAATAATGGCGCCCACCGGTTAAAACAGTACGAAGCAGCAGATATTATCGGACAACATTTTTCGGTATTTTATACGGCCGAAGCCAAGGCTGCTGATTACCCTAGTTTTGAACTGAAAGAAGCCATTAAGCAGGGCCGGTATGAAGATGAAGGGTGGCGGATACGCAAAGATGGTTCTATGTTTTGGGCGAACGTGATTATCACGCCTGTTTATAACAAAGAAGAAATATTAATTGGGTTTTCTAAAGTTACCCGGGATTTAACCCAAAGAAAAAAAGCCGAAGACGATTTGTTTAAGGCTTATGAAGAACTAAAAGACAGCGAAGAAAGATATCGTTTGCTGGTGAGCGGCGTTACCGATTATGCTATTTTTATGCTTGATCCGGCGGGTAATGTAACCACCTGGAACGAAGGTGCCCGCATAATTAAAGGCTACGAAGCTTCCGAAATAATCGGTAAATATTTTTCTAAATTTTACAGCCGGGATGCCATTATGCAGGGTTACCCCGATTATGAATTAAAAAAAGCTAAAATGCATGGCCGGTTTGAAGACGAAGGTTGGCGCTACCGGAAAGATGGCTCGGCTTTTTGGGCGAGTGTAGTGATTACGGCTATCAAAAACAACAAAAATGAGTTGATTGGCTTTTCGAAAATAACCCGCGATCTCACCGACAAAAAACAATTGGAAGAGCAGTTATTCCGGATAAACGAAGAATTAAGAGAAAGCGAAGAAAAATCGCGGCTATTAATAAATAGTGTGCAGGATTATGCCATTCTGATGCTGAATCCCGAGGGCATGATCATTAGCTGGAATGCTGGGGCCGAACGCATCAAAGGTTACGCGGCAAAAGAAATAATCGGTCGCCATTTTTCGGTGTTTTATTCCCGCGAAGCCATCAAAAACGGCTTTCCGCAGTTTGAATTAAATCAGGCGATAGAAAAAGGCCGCTTCGAAGACGAAGGCTGGCGAATCAGAAAAGACGGGTCTGCTTTTTGGGCCAATGTAGTATTATCGCCGGTTTACAACTCGGAGAAACGCTTGCTCGGATTTGCCAAAGTTACCCGCGACCTGACCGAACGCCGCCGCAACGAGGAGCTGTTGCAGAAAAACCAGGAACTGGTACGAATAAATAACGATCTGGATAATTTTGTCTACACCGCCTCGCACGATTTAAAAGCACCTATTTCCAATTTGGAAGGTTTACTCATGGCGCTGGAGGAAGATTTAGGCGCCGACCGGCCGCAACACGCTGAAGTTCTGACCCGCATGGAAAATGCTTTGCTCACGTTTAAAAACCTAATTAGAGAGCTAACTGATATTACCCAATTACAGCAGGAAAAAGATAAACCCGAAGATGTAAACGTGCTAGCCCTGATACAAGAAGTAAAAGAAAGCCTGCGTGAATCAATTAACGCCAGTAAGGCCGAAATAATAATTAAGACTACAGAATTTGAGCTTCTGAATTATTCCCGTAAAAACCTGCGCAGCATTCTGTTTAACCTTATTTCCAATGCCATTAAATACGCCGATCCGAAACGGACACCGCTGGTTCAAATAAACACCTTTGTATTAGAAAACGGTAACCATCTTTTATCAGTTTCGGATAACGGATTGGGCATTGCGGCTAACCAGCAAAACAAGATTTTTACCATGTTTAAAAGAGCCCATACCCACGTAGAAGGATCCGGTATAGGCTTATACCTGGTTAAAAGGATTCTTGATAATAACGGCGACAGGATTGTGGTACAAAGTGAGGAAGGAAAAGGCTCGGTGTTTAACGTGTATATTAAGCAGGCAATCAAACCAGTTTAATAATAAATATTTGCATTTAAGCTTACCGCGCATTAAATAGATTGAAATACGACTTCTTTTCCGGAACGTGCTGTTTATACTTTTTAACCAGCCCTGGCTTTTGGGCTTGAGTAATTAAAATATTTCCGTAAGT
>JAQBNV010000070.1 GCA_028288395.1 Adhaeribacter sp.
CTACCCCGATCAGTTCCAATGATTCTTTATAGCCTTCACTAACCCCAAGAACCATGTTGTTTATCAATGACCGGTATAAACCGTGCATTGATTTATGACGTTTTTGTTCCGTTGGTCTTGTAACTACGATAGAACCATCTTCTTTAGAAATAATAATATCACGGTCTACTTGAGTAGTAAGACTACCTTTTGGACCTTTAACGGTTACGGCATTATTTTCTGCAATTGTTATATCAACATTGGCAGGAAGTGTTATTGGTAATTTACCTATTCGCGACATAGTGATGGTTCTTTAATAAACGTAACACAATACTTCCCCACCCACATTTAGATTCTTTGCCTCTTTTTCGGTAATAACCCCTTTAGAAGTAGACAAAATCGCCACTCCTAAACCGTTTAAAACTCTAGGCAAGTTCTCAAAATGAGCATACTTCCGTAAACCAGGTTTGCTAATTCTTTCCAGACTTACAATAGCAGGTTGCTTTGTATTCGGATTATATTTAAGGGCTATTTTTATAGTACCCTGTACACCAGAATCATCGAACCGATAACTCTGAATATACCCCTTCTCGTGAAGTACTTTGGTTATTTCCTTCTTGATTTTGCTTGCTGGAATTTCAACCACCCGGTGATTTGCTTTAATTGCATTCCGGAGCCTGGTTAAATAATCTGCTATTGGATCTGTATTCATTATGAATAATTGTTTTAGCTCTGGTAAAAGAGCCGCAAAGATACTGAATCTTTTTTAATTTTTATAATTTTGTTATTTTTTTACCAGCTCGCTTTGGTAATACCTGGGATTTTGCCATCTGAGGCCATTTCCCGGAAAGTTACCCGGCTGATTCCAAATTTCCGCATGAAGCCACGTGGGCGGCCGGTTAACCGGCAACGGTTGTGCAGACGTACCGGAGAGGCATCTTTTGGCAGTTTATCTAAACCATCCCAATCACCCGCTGCTTTTAATGCTTTTCTTTTATCAGCATATTTGGCAACTAGTTTTTGTCTTTTTAATTCTCTTGCTTTTACTGATTCTTTGGCCATCTCTTATTTCTTTACATTCATGAAAGGCATACCAAAGGCTTTCAACAGCTCATAACTTTCTTCGTCATTTTTAGCTGATGTAACAAAGGTAATATCCATGCCTGAAATTGCTTTGATTTTATCAATACTTATTTCTGGAAAAATGATTTGTTCTTTGACGCCTAAGGTATAATTACCTCGACCGTCAAATCCTTTATCATTAATTCCTCTAAAGTCCCTAACCCTTGGTAAAGCTATGGTCATCAAGCGATCCAAAAATTCGTACATTTTGTCTCCACGTAAGGTAACTCTTGCGCCAATGGGCATACCTTCGCGGAGTTTAAAATTAGAAACCGAAGTTTTTGCTTTGGTTGGAACAGCTTTTTGTCCACTGATTGTGGAAAGCTCATCTACCCCAATATCTACTAATTTTTTATCAGATACCGCACTACCGATACCTTTGTTAATGCAAATCTTTAGGATTTTAGGAACTTGCATTACACTTTTATACTGAAACCGCTCTCTTAGCTGAGGCACGATTTCAGCATTATATTTTTCTTTTAAACGTACAGTAGCCATATTATAATATTCCTCCTGATTTTTTAGAGTACCGCTGCAGTTTACCATTTTCGTCAGCCTTTCTTCCGGTTCTGGTAGCAGTTCCGGATGCATCTACCAGCATAACATTACTGGCATGAATAGGAGCTTCCATTTTGGTAATTCCGCCGTTAGGAGATTTAGCACTCGGCTTGTTATGCTTCGTCACCAAGTTCACGCCTTCCACTACAACTTTGTTAACATTTGTTTTAACCGAAACAATGCGTCCCGTTTTTCCACGTTCATTTCCGGCAATAACCTTTACAGTGTCACCCGTCTTAACGTGTATTTTTTTTGGTTTCTCGTCTTGTGCTTTCATCTTATAAAACCTCCGGCGCTAAGGAAACTATTTTCATAAATTGTTTTTCGCGCAATTCCCGAGCTACAGGCCCGAAAATTCGGGTTCCTCTTGGCTCATCATTATTATTTAACAGAACAGCTGCGTTATCATCAAAACGAATATAAGAACCATCTTTCCGACGGATTTCTTTTTTCGTCCTCACCACTACCGCTTTTGATACCGTTCCTTTTTTAATATTTCCGGAAGAAAGAGCCGACTTTACAGTTACTATTACTTTGTCTCCGATAGAGGCATATTTTTTCCCTGTACCACCTAATACGCGAATGACTAAAACTTCTTTAGCTCCACTATTATCGGCCACAGATAACCTTGATTCCTGTTGTACCATCTTATTTAGCTCTTTCTATAATTTCTACTAAACGCCAGGTCTTGCTTTTGCTCAACGGCCTGGTTTCCATGATGCGGACTAAATCACCTTCGCCACAGTCATTATTCTCATCGTGGGCTTTAAACTTTGTAGAAGTATTTACAAACTTCCCGTAAATAGGGTGTTTCATTTTACTTTCTACAATAATCGTGATTGTCTTGTTCATTTTATTGCTGACAACCCGACCGGTTCTTTCTTTTCTTAGATTTCTTTCTTCCATTTCCTTAATTATTTAGAAGCTCCCTCTAATTCTCTTTTTCTTAACTCCGTCTTGAGTTTGGCTATTACTTTACGGTTTTGCGTTATCCGAAGGGGATTTTCTAAGGGGGAAATAGAATGTGCAAACTTTAAAGACTGACGGCTGGAGGTTTCTGCATTTAAACGCTCTTTAAGTTCCTCTAAAGAAAGCGCTTGTATCTCTGAATATTTCATTTTACTATTCTACGAAATCTTTACGTACAACAAATTTAGTTCTTACCGGCAATTTCTGCGCCGCTAATCTTAAAGATTCCTGTGCAACTTCCAAGGTAACCCCATCCGATTCAAACAAAATGGTACCTGGTTTTACTACAGCTACCCAATATTCAGGTGAACCTTTACCTTTACCCATCCGAACTTCGGCTGGCTTTTTAGTAATTGGTTTGTCTGGGAAAATACGAATCCATACTTGACCTTCCCTTTTCATGGCCCGAGTCATAGCAATACGAGCTGCTTCAATTTGCCGGCTGGTGATCCAGGTAGCTTCTAATGATTTTATAGCAAAAGAACCGAAGGAAATGGTGCTACCACGGTGAGCAAGACCCCTTACTCTTCCCTTCTGCATTTTTCTATATACTGTCCTTTTCGGCTGTAACATCTTCTAAAATGCTTTTAATTATATATTATTTAGTTCTGGGTTTACCGCCACCACCGCTTCTGCGCTGCTGGCCCCCATCTTTTTTGTCTTTACCTGCAAAGTCACCCCGTTCACCCCGGTCGTTTCTACGTCCACGATCGCCGCGGTCGTTTCTATCGCCTCTGCCCGGACCACCAGCATTAGCTGCCGGTTTACTTTGTTCCTGGTTAGGAGAGAGATCTTTTTTACCAAAAACTTCGCCTTTGAAAATCCAGACTTTGATGCCTAGTTTTCCATAAACTGTTTGAGCTTCGGATAAAGCATAGTCAATATCAGCCCGCAAGGTATGCAGTGGTGTTCTGCCTTCTTTGTAATGCTCGGTACGTGCCATTTCAGCGCCACCTAACCGACCAGAAACCTGAACTTTTACACCCTCTGCACCTACCCGCATGGCAGAAGCAATAGCCTGTTTCATGGCTCTCCGGAAAGATATCCGGGCTTGCAACTGCTGCGCAATTGATTCTCCTACTAATTTAGCATCCAATTCAGGACGTTTGATTTCGTAGATATTAATCTGTACGTCTTTGCTGGTAATTTTCTTAAGCTCTTCTTTAATCTTATCTACTTCCTGCCCACCTTTACCAATAACCACTCCCGGACGAGCCGTATTGATGGTAATGGTTATCCGCTTCAGGGTTCTCTCTATGATTATTTTTGAGATTCCCCCTTTCGGGATACGAGCCATGATGTACTTTCTTATTTTCTCATCTTCGATGAGCTTATCTGCGAAATCTTTTCCACCGTACCAATTAGAATCCCATCCTTTGATGATTCCTAATCTTAAACCTACTGGATTTACTTTTTGTCCCATTATTACAAAATATTTCGCTTCTTATTGATTATTTTCCTGGAGCTCTTCTTCCACGCGGCTATCAATAATAATAGTGACATGGTTAGATCTCTTTCTGATTCTATGACCTCTTCCTTGCGGTGCAGGTCTCAATCTTTTCAGCATTTTACCTTCATCAACCTTTATTTCTTTTATATAAAGATTAGAATCTTCGATCCGGGCTTCCGTATTTGCTTGTTGCCAGTTAGATAAAGCGGATAATAAAAGCTTTTCTATTTTTTCAGCTCCGGAATTGGCTTCAAATTTCAATAAACCCAAAGCTTTGTTTACACTCTTACCTCTTACTAAACCTGCTACCAGGCGCATTTTGCGGGGAGAGGTAGGAACGTTCTTTAATTTAGCTATTGCTTGCATAATTATCTCTTACCTTTATCTTTTTTAGCTATATGGCCCCGGAAATTTCTGGTTGGTGCAAATTCACCTAATTTATGGCCTACCATGTTCTCTGTAACATAAACCGGAATGAATTTATTCCCGTTGTGAACTGCAAAAGTATGACCAACAAAATCTGGAGAAATCATAGACCGGCGCGACCAGGTTTTAACCACGGTTTTTTTGCCGGAATCGTCCATTGCTGTTACTTTCTTTTCGAGCCTGAAGTCAATATATGGCCCTTTCTTTAATGATCTTCCCATTATTTTTTACCTCTATTAACAATCAGGTTCTCTGAATATTTATTTTTATTTCTTGTTTTCTTACCTTTTGAGAATAAGCCTTTTCTAGAACGCGGCTGGCCACCGGAAGATTTACCTTCACCACCACCCATCGGGTGATCGACTGGGTTCATCGCAACACCACGTACACGTGGACGAACACCTAACCATCTGTTTCTACCAGCCTTACCCAGGTTAACATTCATATGATCGGAATTGGAAACTGTTCCAATTGTAGCCATACAAGTTACCAAAACCATGCGCATTTCACCGGAAGGTAATTTAAGCGTAGCATATTTATTTTCTCGGGCAACTAATTGAGCGTATGTACCTGCACTGCGTGCTAAAGTACCGCCGTTACCTGGCATTAATTCAATATTGTGAACAATAGTTCCTAAAGGTATCTCAGAAAGAGGTAAACTGTTGCCTACTTCAGGAGGTACACCTGGGCCGGATATCACGGTGTTATCAACTTTCAAACCAGCCGGAGCGATAATATAGCTCTTTACACCATCAGCATAAAACAATAATGCTATGCGGGCAGTTCTGTTTGGATCGTACTCGATTGTTTTTACAGTAGCCGGTACACCAAACTTATCTCTTTTAAAATCGATGATCCGATATTTTTGTTTATGACCGCCTCCTATATAGCGCATGGTCATTTTACCAGAATCATTTCTACCACCAGATTTTTTTATAGGTGCCAACAAAGATTTTTCCGGTTCTGAAGCAGTAATCTCATCAAACTGAGGAGCTACCCTAAATCTTTGACCTGGTGTTATTGGTCTTAACTTTCTTAATGCCATTTTATTTAATTAAATGCCGCTGTAAAAATCAATAAACTCACCTGCTTTTAAGCTAACAATTGCTTTTTTCATAGATGGTTTACGTCCGCTAACAACGCCGGCTTTCGTATTTTTAACTTTCAATTTACCTTGGGAACGAATTGTAGAAACTTTTTCAACTTTTTCTCCATACATTTTTTCCACGTCTTTCTTAATTTCTACCTTATTATCATTTTTAGCTACCTCAAAGGCGTATTTACCTTTTTCATTCAAAGCGGTCATTTTTTCAGTGACCAAAGGTTTTTTTAATACTTCCATTATTCTGCGGTATAAAGTTGCTCTAAAGTGGTTAATGATTCTTCGGTCAGCAACAAAGTGTCGGCCTTCAGTATATCGTAGGTATTTAAATTAGCAGCTTCTGCAATTTTTACTTTTTGCAAATTACGGCTAGATAAATAAACGTTTGCATTTTTATTTGCAGTCACAATCAAAGTCTTCTTATTAGAAAAATTCAATTTGCTCAATACATTTACAAAATCGCTGGTTTTTGGCTTTTCGAAAGTTAAAGAATCAATTAAAGCTACTTTATTTTCTCTGGCCAGATTGGAAAGAGCAGATAAACGTGCCAATACCTTTAATTTCTTATTAAGCTTAAAGCTATAATCACGGGGCTTTGGTCCAAATACACGTCCACCACCAATAAATATTGGCGACTTCATGCTACCGGCCCGGGCGCCGCCTGTTCCTTTTTGCTTTTTAATTTTCTTCGTAGATCCGGCAACCTCGTTGCGCTCTTTTGATTTGTGGGTTCCCTGACGCTGATTTGCCAGGTATTGTTTCACATCCAGATACATGGCATGTTGATTTGGCTCTTGACCAAATACCGCCTCAGAAAGGGTTACCTTTCTGCCCGTATCTTCTCCTGCTATATTAAATACAGAAAGCTCCATTTTATTTCTCTAAAACTACAAATGAATTTTTGGCACCAGGAACGGAACCACTAACAAGAATTAAATTTTTATCCGGCATTACCCGTAATACACGTAAGTTTTGGATTTTTACGCGGTCATTCCCCATTCTGCCGGCCATTCTCATGCCTTTAAATACCCGGGAGGGCCATGAACAGGCACCAATAGAACCTGGGTGTCTTGCGCGGTTGTGCTGGCCGTGTGTCTGGCCGCCTACCCCGGCAAAATTATATCTTTTAACTACACCTTGGAAACCTTTACCTTTTGAAGTGCCAACTACATCCAAAAACTCTCCTTCTTCAAAAAAGTCGACGTTAATAGTGTCGCCTAAATTAAATGTTTCGTCTTCGGTTTTAAATTCAACAACCTTTACTTTAGGAGTTGCATTTGCTTTTTTAAAGTGGCCGGTTTCAGCCATATTAGCAAGTTTTTCTTTTTTATCACCGTATCCCAACTGAATAGCTTGATAGCCATCCACTGCTACAGTCTTCACTTGTGTAACCACACACGGACCTGCCTGAATAAGCGTAGCGGCTACGCTTTTTCCGTCAGGTGTGAAGAGGCTTGTCATTCCGATTTTTCTACCGATTATTCCAGGCATTCTACTTTCTGATTAAATCAATCTCTATAAATTCTAATATCCCTTCTTTAAGGGAGTGCAAAGATACTATTTTTAAATTTATTTCTACAAACAATTGTAAATTAATTTTTTACAATAATTATAAAAAAAGAACCAGTGAATTCCTGGTTCTTCTTCTATTAAGAAATATGTAGCTTATCAAACTTTAATTTCCACATCAACACCACTTGGCAATTCCAGCTTCATTAAAGCATCTACTGTTTTAGAACTGGTTGAATATATATCAACCAATCTCTTATAAGTACACAACTGAAATTGTTCCCGTGCTTTTTTATTAACGTGAGGCGACCGCAGTACGGTAAAGATATCTTTTTCCGTTGGTAAAGGAATTGGGCCACTAACAATAGCACCGGTTGTCTTTACAGCTTTCACAATCTTCTCAGCAGACTTATCTACTAAATTGTGATCGTAAGATTTCAATTTAATTCTGATTTTTTGGTTCATTATTTTAAGACTATTTTCCTGTACCTTTTACTTTAGCTACAATTCCTTCTGCCAGGTTATTTGGCACTTGTTCGTAATGATCAAATGTTAAGTTGGCTGTTGCCCGACCAGAAGTTAAGGTTCTAAGGTCTGTTACATATCCAAACAATTCAGATAATGGAACATCTGCTTTAATAACCTGAGATCCTGCCTTTGTATCCATACCCTTCATAATGCCTCTGCGCCGGTTCAGGTCACCTGTAACTGGTCCGGTATATTCATCTGGCGTCAGAACTTCTATTGCCATAATGGGCTCCAGTAATTTGGGAGAGCACTTACGTGCTGCTTCCCGGAATCCTTGACGGGCCGCTAATTCAAATGATAAAGCATCAGAGTCAACTTCGTGATAAGAACCATGGAACAGACGTACGCGCATAGATTCGATAGGGAATCCTGCTAATACACCATCTTTCATTGATTCTTCAAAGCCTTTTTGAATAGCCGGTATAAATTCTTTTGGAATTACCCCACCTACAATGCCATTTACAAATTCTAGTCCTGGTTTACCATCGGCACGTGGTCCTATTTCAAAAACAATATCTCCATATTTACCACGACCACCAGATTGCTTCTTATAAGTTTCGCGGTGTTCTATTGTAGAAGTAATAGCTTCTTTGTAAGCTAACTGTGGAGCACCTTGGTTAATTTCTACCTTGAACTCTCTTTTAATGCGGTCCATGATAATTTCCTGGTGCAATTAGCCCATTCCTCTCAGGATGGTTTGTCCTGTTTCCTGGTCGGTATGTACGAGTAAGGTTGGATCTTCTTCTACCAATTTACCTATCGCCATACCCATTTTATCTGCATCAGCCTGGGTTTTAGGTTCTATCGCATAACCAATTACTGGTTCCGGAAAAACCATTGATTCCAGTACTATTTTAGCATTCTGATCACATAATGTATCGCCGGTTTTAATATCTTTAAAACCTACTACTGCACCAATATCGCCTGCGCCTAATCTGTCAATAGCATTTTGCTTATTGGCATGCATTTGGAAAATCCGGGATATCCGCTCTTTATTTCCTGACCGGGTATTAAACACATAGGATCCTGACTCCAACACACCGGAATAAGCGCGAATAAAGCAAAGACGTCCTACATAGGGGTCAGTAGCAATTTTAAATGCTAAAGCTGCGAATGGTTCAGTTTCCGATGGTTTACGGGCAACTTCAGCTCCTGTATCAGGATTAGTACCTATAATGCTTTCTTTATCTAAAGGAGAAGGACACAAAGCCATTACATAATCTAGCATGGTTTGTACACCTTTGTTTTTAAAGGAAGAACCGCATAACATGGGCACTATAGCCATGTCGATAGTAGCCTTACGCAATGCATTCATGATTTCTTCTTCCGTGATCGATTCTGGATCATCGAAATATTTTTCCATTAATGACTCATCGTAATCAGCTACGGCTTCCAATAATTTTTCCCGGTATTCTGTAGCTTCTTCGAGCATATCATCCGGAATGGGTACTTCGGTAAAGGTCATCCCTTTATCTTCTTCATTCCAAACGATTCCGCGGAAGTTTACCAAATCAACTACTCCTTTGAAATCATCTTCTGCACCAATTGGTAATTGTAATGCCACTGCATTACTGCCTAACATTTCTTTTACCTGTTTTACAACAGCTAAGAAGTCAGCGCCGGAACGGTCCATTTTATTTACGAAACCAATACGGGCTACACTATAATTATTAGCTAAGCGCCAGTTTGTTTCTGATTGTGGCTCTACGCCATCAACCGCACTAAATAAGAATACCAAACCATCTAATACGCGCAGAGAGCGGTTTACCTCTACGGTAAAATCCACGTGTCCTGGTGTATCGATAATATTTATATGGTAAGTGTTATTTTTATATTTCCAATCAACGGTTACTGCGGCTGAAGTAATGGTAATACCACGCTCCTGCTCCTGCTCCATCCAGTCTGTGGTTGCAGCGCCATCATGAACTTCTCCTAATTTATGGCTTGCACCAGTATAATAAAGGATGCGCTCCGTGGTAGTGGTTTTACCAGCATCAATGTGCGCAGCTATACCTATATTTCTTGTATATTTTAAATCGCGTGCCATTTATAATTAGAATCTAAAATGTGAGAATGCCTTATTGGCTTCTGCCATTCTATGTGTATCGTCTTTTTTCTTTACTGCGGCACCTTCACCTTTGGCAGCGGCAATTATTTCACCAGCTAATTTATCGGTCATGGTTTTTTCCCCACGCTTTCTAGCATAAAGAATCATCCATTTGATACCCAAAGATATTTTCCGGTCTGGTCTTACTTCCGTAGGCACCTGAAATGTTGCACCACCTACCCGCCGACTTTTTACTTCGACGCCAGGCATGATGTTGTTTAGGGCTTTTCTCCAGGTTTCTAAACCATTTTCTTTTGTCCGTTTCTCCACTGCTTCGCATGCATCGTAAAAAATATTGTAAGCAATACTTTTTTTACCATCGTACATCAGGTAGTTTACAAACCGGGTTACCAAAGTTTCTTTATACTTTGGATCGGGAAGAAGAATTCTATTTTTAGGTTTTGCTTTTCTCATTATTTCAACTGTATTATTATTTCTTCTTAGCTGGAGCACCTTTACCACCTTTGGTAGCAGCTACTTGTCCTGGTTTCGGACGTTTTGCTCCGTATTTTGATCTGCGTTGAAGTCTGCCACTAACGCCAGCGGTATCTAACGCCCCACGTATAATGTGGTAACGAACCCCTGGTAAGTCTTTAACCCGGCCGCCTCTTATCAGCACAATTGAGTGCTCTTGTAAGTTATGACCTTCACCCGGTATGTAAGCGTTTACCTCTTTCCCATTTGTTAAGCGCACACGTGCAACTTTACGCATAGCGGAATTAGGTTTCTTAGGGGTTGTTGTATAAACCCTGGTGCACACCCCTCGTCTCTGTGGACAAGAATCTAAGGCTGGAGATTTTGATTTGGTGGTCAGTTTCTCTCTGCCTTTTCGTACTAATTGTTGTATAGTAGGCATTTACTAAATTTTTATAGGAATTCTTCTTCTCAAAATTTTGGTCTGCAAAGGTATAAATTATCTTTTGCAAAATCAATGTTTATTTTATTTAATTAATTAAGCTTCACCTATATTGCCCCCAAAATTCATGGGAAAACTTGGCTCCTGGTAGGTTTGCTTAATATCACCGTAGCTTTCTTCAAACCGGCGGATGTTATCCGCCAGAGCCGCTAACAAACGTTTAGCGTGCTCTGGCGTAATAACTATTCTGGCTTTTACTTTGGCTTTCGGAATACCCGGCATTAACCGGATAAAATCAATGACAAACTCACTATTAGAGTGTGCTATCATGGCCAGATTTGCATATTCGCCTTCTGCAATTTCCTCGCTCAGCTCTATGTTTATCTGGTTTTCCTGGGCTACTGGTTCTTTCGCCATCCTATTTATTCTGTAATTCCGTTTGTCTTGCTTTTGTAGCGGCCTTTGAAGCTAACAAACTATCATATTCGTCCTGAGACCCTACAATCAATTTGGTATATTCACGCAGACCTGTTCCAGCTGGTATTAAATGACCTACAATTACGTTCTCTTTCAAGCCCAGTAATTCATCGGCCTTACCTCTGATTGCAGCTTCGCTCAATACTTTCGTTGTTTCCTGGAAGGAAGCAGCGGAGATAAAGCTTTGCGTACCTAAGGAAGCCTGAGTGATACCTTGTAAAGTTGGACGTGAAACAGACGGTTGTGCATCTCTAACCGATACTATGCGCATATCGCGGCGTTTCAGACTCGAGTTTTCGTCCCGCAATCTTCTAGCCGTTACAATTTGTCCTGGCTTCAGGTTCGTTGATTCTCCGGCATCCTCTACTACTTTCATGTCGATGATCATATCATTTTCTTCCATGAAAGTAACTTTGTCTACCACCTGGTTTTCCAGGAACGAAGTATCACCCGGATCGATTACAACTACTTTCTGCATCATCTGGCGAACAACCACTTCAATATGCTTGTCGTTAATCTTCACCCCTTGCAAACGGTATACTTCCTGTATCTCATTTACCAAGTATTCCTGCACGGCTCCCGGCCCCTGAATGTTCAGGATATCGTTCGGAGTAATAGCGCCATCGGATAAAGGCATACCGGCCCGGATAAAGTCATTATCCTGTACCAGAATGTGTTTAGACAAAGGCACCATATATTTCTTTTTCACCCCGTCTTTCGACTCGATATAGATTTCCCGGTTACCACGTTTGATACCGCCGTATGTTACCACACCGTCGATTTCACTCACGACTGCCGGGTTAGAGGGATTCCGGGCTTCAAATAATTCCGTTACCCGGGGCAGACCACCCGTAATATCACGGGTTTTACCTATGGCACGCGGAATTTTTGCTAAAATCTGACCTGCACTGATTTTTTCACCATCCTCTACGGTTAAGTGAGCTCCTACCGGTATATTATACCCTTTTTGCTCATCGTTTCGGGCCCGCACCACATTGGATGGATTTTGGGTTTTATCTTTGGTTTCGATAATAACTTTTTCACGGTGACCGGTTTGTTCATCCGATTCCTCGCGGTAAGTAATACCTTCAATCAGCGCTTCGTATTCAATAGCACCATCATATTCTGAGAGAATAACCGCATTATACGGGTCCCAAACGCAAATTTCATCGCCTTTAGTAACTGCTTGGCCATCTTCTACCATCAGGAAAGAACCGTATGGTACGTGGTTGCTGATTAATACCTTGCCGGTACTTGGTTCCACAACCCGAACTTCGCCGGAACGTCCCATTACTACTCTAACCGGCGTACCTTCATTATTAACGGTTTCAATGGTCCGCACATCTTCAAACTCAATGTTACCACCAAATTTAGCCCGTATCGCAGCATCTACCGCAATGTTTGACGCGGTACCACCCACGTGGAAGGTACGTAACGTTAACTGGGTTCCTGGTTCTCCAATGGACTGCGCCGCAATAACACCTACCGCTTCGCCTTTCTGCACCATTCTACCGGAAGCCAGGTTACGGCCGTAGCATTTGCCACAAATACCGCGTTTACTTTCGCAGGTCAATACCGAACGAATTTCCACGCTTTCGATACTAGTAGCATCTATGCGCTTGGTTATCTCTTCGGTTATCTCACCACCAGCTTCCAGAATTATTTCATTCGTTATCGGATCGATAATATCATGTACCCCTACCCGGCCTAAAATCCTTTCGGACAGTGACTCTACAATATCTTCATTATCTTTCAGGGCACTAACTTCCAATCCTCTGAGGGTACCGCAGTCGTTCTCGTTTACAATTACGTCCTGCGACACATCTACTAAACGACGGGTTAAATAACCCGCATCCGCTGTTTTCAAGGCTGTATCAGCCAGACCTTTACGGGCACCGTGGGTAGAAATAAAATACTCAATTACATCTAATCCTTCTTTGAAGTTAGAAAGAATCGGGTTTTCAATAATTTCTCCTACCGAACCTTGTAACGATTTCTGCGGCTTGGCCATCAGACCCCGCATACCACCTAACTGACGAATTTGCTCACGGGAACCACGGGCACCGGAGTGCATCATCATGTAGATAGAGTTAAACCCTTGATCATCTTTTTCCAGACGGCCCATCAGGGTTTCGGTAATCTGGTTGTTGATCCGAGTCCAGATATCAATTACCTGGTTGTAACGCTCGTTATCAGTAATCAGACCCATCGAGTAGTTCGCCCAAACCGCGTCTACATCTTTTTTAGCCTGGCCAACCAGAATATCCTTTTCTTTCGGAATAACAATATCACCCAAGCCCATTGACAAACCGCCTTTAAAAGCTGATTGGAAACCTAAGGTTTTGATATCGTCTAGAAATTGAGCTGTACGCGCCATTCCCGTTACCTTAAATACACGGGAGATAATCTGCTGTAACTTTTTCTTTGTTAACAACTCATCCACGAAACCAACTTCTTCCGGCACGAACTGGTTGAACAACACGCGACCTGCAACCGTTTCGATTACTTTGGTTACGATTTGCTCATCTTCGTCCATTATCTTGGTTCTTACCTTGATAAAGGCATGTTTAGATAAACGGCCTTCATTAATGGCTATTACAACTTCTTCCGCACTATAGAACGACATGCCTTCACCGGCAATGGTTTCATTTTCGGTAGAACGTTTGCCTTTGGTAACATAATATAGACCCAAAACCATGTCTTGCGATGGCACTGCAATAGGTGCACCGTTGGCTGGGTTCAGGATATTATGCGAAGCCAGCATCAGCATAGAGGCTTCCAGGATAGCTGCCGGCCCCAGGGGAACGTGCACCGCCATCTGGTCACCGTCAAAGTCAGCGTTAAAGGCTGTACATACTAATGGGTGTAACTGAATCGCTTTACCTTCGATTAGGCGGGGCTGGAAAGCCTGGATACCTAAACGGTGAAGGGTTGGCGCCCTGTTTAGTAGTACTGGGTGACCTTTCAGAACATTCTCCAGAATATCCCATACTACTGCATCTTTCCGATCTACTATTTTCTTCGCTGATTTAACGGTTTTAACAATTCCCCGCTCAATCAGTTTACGAATAATAAATGGTTTGAAAAGCTCAGCCGCCATGTTTTTAGGCAAACCACACTCGTGCAATTTCAGCTCTGGACCTACTACAATAACCGAACGACCAGAATAGTCAACCCGCTTACCTAATAAGTTCTGACGGAAACGGCCTTGCTTACCTTTCAGCATATCTGAAAGTGATTTTAAAGCCCTGTTACCTTCCGCACGAACGGCGTTTACTTTACGGGAGTTATCGAACAAGGAGTCAACAGCTTCCTGTAACATCCTTTTCTCGTTCCGTAAAATTACCTCTGGCGCTTTGATTTCGATTAGGCGTTTCAGACGGTTGTTCCGGATAATAACCCGCCGATATAAGTCATTTAAGTCAGAAGTAGCAAAACGGCCACCATCCAAAGGCACTAACGGACGCAACTCGGGCGGAATAACAGGCACCATCCGGATAACCATCCACTCAGGCCGGTTTTCAATCCGGGTAGACGCATCCCGGAAAGCTTCTACTACCCGCAGGCGTTTTAAAGCTTCACCTTTCCGTTGTTGAGAGGTTTCGTGGGCGGCTGAGTAACGCAATTCGTAAGATAACTCATCGAGGTTGATGCGGTGCAATAATAATTCCAACGCATCCGCCCCCATTCTGGCGATGAACTTGTTTGGATCGGCATTGTCCAGCAGCTGGTTTTCCCGGGGTAACTTATCGATCATATCCAGGTATTCATCTTCCGTTAAAAAGTCCAGGGTATTAACCCCGTCTTCGGCCAGAATACCCGGCTGTACCACTACGTACCGCTCGTAATAAATTATTTGGTCTAATTTTTTAGTAGGTAAACCAAGTAAATAGCCAATTTTATTTGGTAAGGATTTAAAATACCAAATATGTGCCACCGGCACTACCAATTCGATATGGCCCATGCGCTCGCGGCGTACTTTCTTCTCGGTAACTTCTACCCCGCAACGGTCGCAAATGATGCCTTTATACCGTAT
>JAQBNV010000075.1 GCA_028288395.1 Adhaeribacter sp.
GGCGAAGGGCACAGACGCACAACAGGGACTTTAAAAAAGTCGGATTGAATAGCAATCTTTCTGTACTTAGCCCCTTTACGGATTCCCGAAATATTAATTTTAAAGGCAGGCTTTAATTTCAAACAAATTTAAACCACTAATCATGCGAAACTCTTTTCTGTTAATTCTACTACTTGTACTTGCAAGTTCTATCGTAAAAGGTCAAAGTAATAAGCGTTTTGAGTCGATGCTTAACTCTTACTTTGAAGATTATTTAAAATTAAATCCTACAAGAGCTACAACATTGGGTGATTACCGGTACAACGATCAATTAGAAAACAGCCTCAGCCAAATCTATCGCGATCAATCAAAAAGATTATACAGCCGTTACCTGGACTCCTTAAAAAGGTTTAATAAGCAGCAGTTATCAGCAAGAGATCAATTAAGCTACCAGATTTTTCAGTACGATCTCGAAAAGAATATTGCCCTCTTACAGTATCCTTCCTATTTAAATCCGCTAAACCAAATGTTTGACTTTCGCCTTGCTTTTTCACAGCTTGGTGGTGGCACGGGTAATCATCCATTTAAAACGGTAAAAGATTACGATGACTTTCTAAAGCGTATCGATCAATTTTCGTTAATCACAGATACGGCTATTGCAAACCTGCGTAAGAGTATAACTGCAAATAGGGCTCAGCCTAAAGTCGTAATTGAAAAGGTAATACCACAGATAAAGGCAATGATTACTGATACAGTGACAAAAAGCCTTTTCTATAATCCTATCAAAAATATTCCTGCAACCTTTTCTGCCGAGGATAAAGCCCGGTTGACCACCGCGTATACAAATGCTATTCAACAAAAAATTACACCTTCGTATCAAAGACTGCTTTCCTTTTTACAGAATGAGTATTTGCAGCAAGCAAGGCCAACAGTTGGATTACTGGCACTAAATGGGGGAAAGGAGGAATACACGTTTTTAGTAAAGTATTACACAACTACCAATCTTACTCCCGATGAAGTTTTTGCTATTGGTCAAAGTGAGGTTAAGCGAATACATACCGAAATGGAGAAAGTAAAACAGCAGGTTGGGTATACAGGCGATTTAAAAGCTTTCCTAAACCATGTGCTAACCGATAAAAAGTTTTTTCCTTTTCAAAAGGATGAAGAGGTTGTTGCTGTATACAATCAAATTTATGAACGTATAAAACCTCATATTGCTAGCCAATTCAACATGGTGCCAAAAACGGCTTTTGAAATACGGCCAGTTGAAAAGTACAGAGCAGCAGCAATCGCAGCACATTATATGCGGGGAACCGCGGATGGTGCTCGTCCGGGTATATTTTACTTTCCTGTGGTGGATGCTACAAAATATCATTACTGGAGGATGGAAGACTTATTCCTTCATGAGGCAATCCCCGGCCACCATTACCAATTATCCTTGCAGCTTGAAAACCCTAATATTCCAGGCTTTCAAAATATTGGATCTTATGGGGCTTATGTTGAAGGATGGGGTTTGTATGCAGAGAGTTTAGGTTCGCAGTTAGGTCTCTATACTGATCCTTACCAACGGCTTGGACAATTGTATGGAGAAATTCACCGGGCTATCAGGTTGGTAGTAGACGCAGGGATACATCATAAAGGATGGACAAGAGAACAGGCAATACAATATTGCTTAGACAATGAGCCTATTACAGAGGCAAATGCTATACAAGAGATAGAACGTTATATTGTTTGGCCGGGGCAGGCACTTAGCTACAAAATCGGCGAACTAAAAATAATGGAGATGCGACGCAAAGCAGAAAAGGCCTTGACTAGTAAGTTTAATGTAAGAACTTTTCATGATGAAGTGTTGAAAGATGGTGCCTTGCCACTTCAAATATTTGAAGCTAAAATGAATGCCTGGATACAACGTCAGAGGAATGGCTCAAAACAAGCAAAATAGTATTGAATTGGGCTGAGGAATTTACTTCAATATGACAACGAGCTGTTTTGCTCCTTATTTCTATGGTTAAAACAAAAGCGACAAATATTTAAAGATCATTTCTATTTCGGGTTTGGTGGGGATGTTTGGCTCAATGAGATAAGTCGTCAAATTGTTGAGAAGAATATTTATTGACAATTGGAAAGTATCGATCAAATTAACATGGTTCTTTCAAATGGACGGTTGTACTCCAGAAATGATCTAAACAATTTATTACGTTCCATCAAACATTAAGAAGGACAATTTATAATAACAGCCAAAACCATTTTTAAAATCACTCACGCCAGAAGACCTGGAGAAGATAATCTACATCAGAAACCAGGGCCATACGGTAATGGAAGCCATTAACAGGCAACTGGCACATTATCCTTACCATATTGGGCAGATAGTTTTTTAGGGAAAATTCTGGTAGACAGTTGGGCTTTTTTATCCATACCAAAAGGCAACTCCCAAGCTTATAATGCAGATGAATTTTCGAAGCCTAAACAAAAAGAATACTTTACCGACGAATTCTTACAAGACAAAAAAGAATAATTACTACTACCCTGACCTTAGCGCCATCCCGCTATTTTTAACACTTACCTACACAATTTATTACTACTAGTTTAGGCTATCCCGCTATATTCGCGTCACCTGTGGCGTAACTATTGCAACCTACCAAAAGGGAAACCAAAGCGTCTAATTTTTATATGGTAATACACCTGATTTCGGGGCCGCGCAATATTTCTACGGCCCTGATGTACTCGTTTGCCCAACGACCCGATACCAAAGTACTGGACGAACCTTTTTACGGCTTTTATTTGCGTTACACTGGCCTGAAACACCCGGGCAGTGACGAAATAATAAACACGATGGAACCGGAACCAACAGCAATATTTACACTTATTGCCCAAGCCGAACAGGAGAAAGCCAACGTATTCGTTAAAAATATGGGCCACCACCTGCAGGGGTACGATTTCGGGCAGATTAAAAATTACCGCAATATATTTTTGATCCGGGAGCCTGGCCAAATGCTGATTTCTTACGCCAAGGTGCGGGAGTCGCCGACGCTGGACGATATTGGCCTGAAACACCAGCAGGAAATATTTACCTGGCTACAAGAAGAAGGGCACCAACCATTGGTGGTAGACGGCGACGACATCCGGCAAAATCCGGGAATAATTTTATCCCGTTTGTGCCAGGCCCTGGGAATTCCGTTTACGGAAACCATGCTGATGTGGCCGGCGGGTGCCCGTCCGGAAGACGGTATCTGGGCACCGTATTGGTACAGCAACGTTCACCAATCTACGGGGTTTATGCCGCCTACCGATGAGCCAACCGCCGTACCCGCTCACCTGCAGCAGGTTTACGAACAAGCCCTGCCTTATTATAAAATATTAAAACAAAAAGCCATTACCGCCTGATTATGCAACAGAAATTTAATCCGCAGAACGAAAATATTAAGGTATGGGTGAATGGTTTATGCGACCGCCACGAAGCCAAAGTCTCGGTTTTTGATAGTGTAGTACAGGGCGGCGATGCGGTTTGGGAAGGTATCCGGATTTACGATGGCTATGCCTTTATGCTGGAACAGCACATCGATCGGATGCATTATTCGGCCCATGCGCTGGCTTTTAACCACATTCCAGAACGCGAGGAAATAAAGCAGGCGGTTTTTGCCACCCTCGCGGCCAACGGGATGCATGATAATGCCCACATTCGGCTCACGCTAACCCGCGGCGAGAAAATCACCTCGGGCATGGACCCACGCCTGAACCAGGCGGGCTGCACTTTAATTGTATTGGCCGAGCACAAACCCCCGGTTTACGATAATGCCCGGGGCATCCGGCTAATAACCAGCGCCATCCGCCGCAACAACCCGCAATTCCTGGATTCTAAAATTCATCATAATAACCTGCTGAATAATATCCTGGCTAAGATCGAAGCCAATATTGCCGGTGCCGATGATGCCGTTATGCTGGATATACTGGGTTTTGTAGCCGAAACCAATGCCACAAACCTATTTATGATTAAAAACGGCCACCTGTTTACACCCCACCCCGATGCCTGTCTGCCCGGCATTACCCGTAAGCTGGTATTGGAGATGGCCGCCGAGTTACAAATTCCGGCTACCGAACGAAATTTATCCCTAACAGAATTTTACAATGCCGACGAAGTTTTTACGACCGGCACCATGGGCGAACTCACTCCTGTGTACGAAATAGACGGCCGCCAAATTTTAAATCGTACCCACTCCCAATTATTAAGCCGCTTACAAAAACATTTCACTACCCAAATCCCCCTTTACGGTGTACAGCTTCCGTTTTAGGTTTTGGGTTCCTCCAGGAGAGGCGTTGAAGGCGTATTTTAATTCCACTTTATAGCGGGTTCCTTTCGTCGGCCCGGGTTGGTGGCTAGTTTTCCGAATGCCCCCTGTAGAAGTCAGTATCTTTAAAAAGTGAAAATATTCCGGACCAACGACCGTGTATACTGCGTTTCTTTCATTTATATTTACCTAACTAAAAGCCAATCAATCCGTTCAGGACCGGCTTAATTTCCTGCTCTATAAATTACATCTATGCCAACTGAAAAATTAGTAGCGCAACCTGTATTCCATTCT
>JAQBNV010000100.1 GCA_028288395.1 Adhaeribacter sp.
ACCTTGCCTGCTGCTTGCTGATCGGGGTGTAAACCACCGTATTGAGCAGTCATTTCGGGGGCCGCCTGCAGCCCCAGGGCAATTTCCTGGTCCACGGTCATATCCACGTGCTGGGTTTCACCCGTAATCTCATTTTTTTCTCTTTTACACCAGTAGGTTACAAAAGAAAAGCCGGCAATAAGTAAGGCAATAATATATCTGAAAGAACCGCGCATAATTTTTAGCCAATTATGGATGTATGAACGCTAAAAGGTGGGGATAGTTTCAACCCTATATTCCAGAAAAAATATTTAATTAAATAAGTTATTAAAACCTATAAAAAGGCTATCAGCTACCTTTAAATCTAAAAATAAAAAAAAACCTATATACCCCAGGAGAATTATAACGTAAAAGGCTAAAGTCAGACCAAGATCCAAAAATACTTAAATACAGAAACTATGAATATGAAAAGATCATTCGGTGCCTTATTAACCATTTTAGGCATTATAGGCATTATTTGGGGCGCTTATGCCTTTATGAACGGCGGTGGTACTGGTTTACCGGGTGGCAAGTTTAATGCATTGATTCCTTTTGTGGTAGGATTAATTTTCTTTGGATCCGGTATCGGCCTGGTAAAAGGCACCAAAGACGAAGCTTAATTTTTATTCGAAAGCATAAAAAAGCCCGCTCCTAAATTTAGAAGCGGGCTTTATTATGCATTTAGTTTTAATTAAATCCGGGCCTGAAAGGTAGCCGGGTTGGTTTTGGTTTCGGCCGCAAATTGCATGAGGGCACCTGATTTATCGAGTAAATGCGAAGAATAAGAACTTACCTGGGCATCAATATACAATACCGTCCGGTCCTTTATTACTTTAATAATTTCGGCGTTTAACTCGGTGGGAAGCGCCGGGCAACCGTGGCTCCGGCCCAAGCGGCCCTGCTGCTTAATAAAATCTTTACTCACGTAATCGGCTCCGTGCACTACAATGGCCCGCGCTAGTGCTTTGCTATTAAAACCAGGATCCATTCCGTGTAATTTCAACGACAAACCATGCTTACCCATGTAAGTATTACTGGTTACATAAAAACCCAGGCTGCTCTGGTGCGAGTTAACGTTATTTGAAAAAACAGTTGCCATGTCGGCACCACTGCCCTGTCCGTGGGCTACATAGGTGTGAAATAATAATTTCCTCGCTTTAACGTCAACGACCCACAGGCGTTTGTGCCGGCTTGGTTTACTAAAATCAACAATGGTTAGGATAGATTTCGAAGGCGATATTTTCTGACTTCTTTTTAAATTCTGGTAGCCAATCATGGCATTGCGATATACGGAGAGTTTCAGGCCTTTGCCCCGCAAATCCATTTCGTCAAAGCTATTTTCAATAAATTCATCGAAAGCTCTTTCTACGACCGTTTCTTTGTTTTCTACGTGAGTAACTACCCGCTCAGTGGTAATAGAAGTTGTAAGCGTGGATGGTATCACATCTAAACCCGGACTTTTGCTTTGCGCAGGTTTGGTGAAGGAAAATAAAAAGAAGGCGGCACTCAGTAAATGGAATTTATTCATAGGTGCTAAGCTTTTAAGTATTTTATAAACGTGAATTTTTCCTTTAATTGTTCCCGAATATAAAATAAATATCAATTACTTCCTATTTCTCCAAACCAACCGGCATCTTTGCAAAACAAAGCACCATGTTATTTAACCTAATCATGCATATAAGTATAGTCTATCTAAATAAATACTCATTTTATAATTTACTTATTTATTTTTCTGTTTTATGTGGTAGCAGTTGGTTGCTGTTAAGTTGTTCGGGCAACATTGATTTACCGAATTTCGACGAGACCGCCTGGCAGCAGGATGTTCGCAGTTGTCAGAATATCAGGCCCGGTTTAATTACCGGCTTAAAGGAAAATATACCTAAGCTGAAGGGCTTAAGGCACGACCAGATAATCGACCTTTTGGGCAAACCGGAAGGTAACTCTCTGGAGTTAAGTGGCGAACGGATTTATTCTTATTTTATTCAGGCGGGCAGCCAGTGCGGAAATAAAAACGCACCTTCCACAGTCCAAAAAGTTTTTATTCGTTTCGATGCCCTCGATCGGGTTTACAAAGTAAGATTCGATACGAGCCTATAAATATATATTCTTTTATTTGTTCAGGTGTATAACCAGAGAAGCCGCTAATAATATTAGCGGCTTCTCTGGTTAATTAGTTTTATAATCGTTAATCAGATTTATTCATTTTTTACTTTCTCTTTCTTATTCCTCTTTTGCTGGTTAACCGGAACATTGGTATTAGTGCCATCATCCGAACTCACAGCACCACCATTGATAGACGTACCGGTAGCGGCGCCACTTTCCAAAGACCTGCCCCCATAACCGCCTGCCTGGTGAATACTACCTGGGGTGGCTTCCGGTGCCCGTCCCAGCGCGGCTAAATAAGCCGAATATTGACTTTGGGAAACTGATTGAGCCAATTGCTTTTCGAAGGCCTGGTTGGCCGCAACCAATTTAGCCTGCCGCGTAGCCGCATCATTGGCATACATATTATTTATTTCCCGAATCTGCTCGGTCTTGGCCCGATTCAAATCGCGTAAGATAATATACTGGCCTTCATTTAATTGCATTTGGGTAGCCAACCGGCGAACTTCATCGTTGGTACTGACAGTAGAGAGTAAGGCTTTACCTGAACGGGCAGAATTGTTTCCCGCAGTGGTCCCACCACCCGTTTGGGCAGCAGCTACCGAAACAGTAAGGGCTAAGGCGGTGCTAAAAAATAATCTTTTCATTTTCTTCATATTTTAGGTTTCCACTTTTTTATTTGGGGGAGCCGCAACGGCTACTTCTTATATGCTACCAGGTTCAGGCTAACATTAAAATTATTAGTATATTATACGGAGCAGCAACGATAAAGTAAAGCAAAATCGGCTAAAATATTAAATTTAACCACTTTTTCCGCTTACTGACCAAAACCCAGTACGTAGGAAAGTGTAATAGAAGAGGAGAATTAGAAGAAGCCAGCACAGGATTTACAAGCACCTGCCTAGCCATAACTAATGCGGCCTGTTAAGATTTTATTATATTTCTTTTAAAGAATTTGGGCTTTATATAATTACTCAGAAAATGAACTACTTACACTGCTGGGTATTTAAGTGACTTGCAATAGCTCAGATTTTCTAAATACTTATTACCAAACTGCCTGCAGGCCTTTGCGCCGCAACAATAATTTATCTAGTTCTAGAGATTAAGGTTGCCGACACCACTTTATTATCGCTGGTTACATAGGAGGTTCTGAACCACAATATTTTAAAATTAAGTTTTGGCATTTCCTTTTTCAAAGTTACCACCCGAATTATCGTATAACATCATTAAAGTATAACCGGAAAATGAACCTACTACCAATCATAATAAAGTGATGGAACCAGCCAAAGCTAGGGGCGATAAAAAAGCACCGAAATAATCCTGGGTCCGAAGAGAATTTTGATAATCCTGGTCGATGAAATGCGCATATAAGAAGATAAAAGCGGCATATAAAGCCGAGCCTACCAGTCCTACCACAAAACCAAGACCTAAGCCCGGCAAATAAGGCATGCGGCCATCGCGGGACCGCTTAAAAGATCCAATTGCCAATACCACCGCTACAACAATAAAAATATGGCTGGAGAACCGGACTGCTTCAATATCTCCTAAACCTATTAAATTCATAATGATAAAATAAATTATCATAAAGACACAAGCGATTACACCGTAACGAACGCCCATAGTCGGTATTGAAATTTTTCCTTTTGCCATTTTAGTAAATTTTGATTATTTAGCTTTTTATAAGTATGTATTATGAAAAGCCCGGAAATGTTTTTCCTTATATGTTTAAAGGAATATACTTGGTTAAACGGTTTCATGTTTTATTTTTACGTAAAATTTCTCATTTCCCCGTTCATTAAAGCCCTTTTTTAGATTTTTACCAAGGCCACATATCTTATAAATATAACCCGGCCACCCGGCCGCAACCCCTTAATAGTCGGCAAATCAAACCTGTCAGGGTATTATTATAGTTAAAGAGAATAATTTTGTACCTTTGCGGCCGAAAAAGAATTATATATGATTAGTACCTCCAATGTAAGTTTGTCGTACGGCAAACGCACATTATTTGAAGATGTAACCATAAAGTTTATTCCGGGTAACTGCTATGGTCTGATTGGCGCCAACGGGGCGGGCAAATCTACGTTTTTGAAAATATTATCCGGCGAAATCGATCCGCGCACCGGACGGGTAGAAATTCCGGCCGGGCAACGGCTGGCCGTTCTACGCCAAAATCATTTTGAATACGACCAATTTCCGGTAATTCAAACGGTAATTATGGGGCATAAACGCCTGTATGACATCATGCAGGAAAAAGATGCCATTTACGCGAAAGAGGATTTTAACGAAGAAGACGGTTTGCGGGCCTCTGACCTGGAAGCAGAATTTGCCGATTTACAAGGCTGGAACGCCGAAAGCGACGCGGCCATGCTCCTGGAAGGTTTAGGTATTTCAGAAAATTTGCACTACTCGCTCGTAGAAGATTTGAGTGGCAGCGAAAAAGTACGGGTTTTATTGGCCCAGGCCCTTTTTGGTAATCCCGACATCTTACTGCTGGATGAGCCAACGAACCACCTGGACGCCGAATCAATCCTGTGGCTGGAACAATTTCTCGAGAATTTCCCCAATACGGTTATTGTGGTATCCCACGATCGTCACTTTCTGGATGCCGTTTGTACCCACGTGGCCGACATCGATTATGGCAAAATACAACTCTACGCCGGCAATTATTCCTTCTGGTACGAATCCAGTCAGTTAGCTTCGAAACAGAAATCTGAATCGAACAAAAAAACCGACGAGAAACGGAAAGAACTCGAAGAATTTATTCGCCGGTTCAGCGCCAATGCTTCTAAATCAAAGCAAGCCACTTCGCGCCAGAAATTATTAAATAAATTAACCCTCGAAGATATTAAACCATCCTCCAGGCGTTATCCTTACATCCAGTTTAAACCTGAACGCGAAGCCGGTAACCAATTATTATCGGTTGAACACCTGACCAAAACCCACGATGACGGCACAGTTTTGTTTAAGGACATAAGCTTTACGGTAGAAAAGAAAGATAAAATTGCGGTGCTCGGCCGTAACGACTTGTCAGCTTCCACTTTTTTCGAAATACTGATGGGTGACAAACAAGCGAACAGTGGCTCTTTTACCTGGGGCACCACTATCACTGCCGCTTTCTTTCCGAAAGACAACGCCCATTTTTTCGATACGGATTTAAACCTGGTAGATTGGCTGCGGCAGTTTTCAGAAGAAAAAGACGAAAGTTTTATCCGGGGGTTTCTGGGCCGGATGCTTTTTACAGGTGAAGAATCGCTCAAAAAAGCCAATGTATTATCTGGAGGCGAAAAAGTGCGGTGTATGTTATCTAAAATGATGTTGCAATCAGGCAATTTTCTGTTGCTCGATGAACCAACCAATCACTTAGATTTGGAATCGATTACGGCTCTGAACAATGGCTTAAAAGATTTTGCCGGCACTATTCTGTTTTCATCGCACGATTTACAATTTGTGGATACTATTGCCAACCGCATAATTGAATTAACGCCAAAAGGTATCATTGATAAGCGCATGACGTACGAAGAATACCTGGAAGATGAGCAGATAAAAACTTTGCGGCAAAAAATGTATAGCTAGGCTGCTATATACTTTTGGGTTCGAAAAAACGTTTTATTATCAAACTTTATAACCCGCAGAAATGCTGCCGACTCTGATATCAAAAATTAACCTTCGGGTTTTTTTATTCTTTTTATTTTTCTGGGGAATTATATTTACCGGTAAAGCCCAGGTAAGAGATAGTACGGAGCAAAAACCGCAACTCGAAACCCAGCCACCGGCTGCGCCCACGAGGCCCCCCGTCGAACAAAGCCAACCTGCCCCCACTGTGCCGACGCCGGTACCCGAATCAGTTCCGGAACCCGCAGAAAGTGAAGAACCGGTTTCTTCGAAACCAAGCCTGCGCGATAAACTTTTTGTAGGCGGTAGCGGCGACCTGGGTTTTAGCAGTAACTCCTACTACGGTAATTTTTTTAATATTGGCGCGTCACCGCTCCTGGGCTACCGCATCACCAAACGCATTGCGCTGGGACCTGGGCTGGTTTATAATTACTACAGTTTATCCGGCAATTCCTTTAGCGATTACGGGGCCAAAGTTTTTACGCAAATTATTGTGTACAAAGCATTTTTCCTGCACGGCGAGCACCAGATACTGAACACCCAAGGGTTTGATGCCAGCGGCCGTATTCAACCAGATTACCGGCAGAGCATCCAGTCTACGTTGGCCGGGGCCGGCTATCGCCAGATGGCTTCCGACCGCCTGGGGTTTGATATTTACCTGCTGTTTAATGTGGCTAATACCAATGGCGTCGATAATACCAGGCCAATAATCCGGGCCGGATTAATTTATAATTTAAAATAATCTTATAGGGCACCAAGTTGTAAACAGCAGTTTACGTATATTATAAAAACGAAAGAGCGTCTTAACAGACGCTCTTTCGTTTTTATAATATACGTAAGTCCGGCTTAGGCGGCACCCCGTATCAGTCTTAATATAATGGCAATTACGGCAATAACCAATAATATGTGGATAATGCCTCCTACAGTATCACCAAATCCTAAGAAGCCAATCAGCCAAAGTATAATCAATACTACTGCAATAATATACAATAAATTTCCCATAGTTTTTATTTTTTATGTTTAGATTACTGGATTAGAATAAAATAGTTTTATTTAAATGTTACGCACTCCTAATCAGTCTGAGAATGACAGCTATAACGGCAATAACGAGTAAAATATGAATGATGCCACCTACTTGGCCTGGAAATCCTAAAAATCCGATAAGCCAAAGCAGGACCAATACTACTGCAATAATATAAAGCAAATTTCCCATAGTTTAAATTTTAAAAGGTCAGTGGTTTTTGTTTTAAGTTTGTATTTGAAAAGGGTACTAACTAAGATTATTTAAGGTTTTAAAAGGTACTTTTAACAGTTGCATATTTAATTTTCTCTATGTACGCAGTTATATTTTAAAAGATTTATATAGGAATATTTTTTTCGTACTTTTATTTATTCCATACTTCTGTTTGTAGTATACTATTTAAAATTAAACAGGTTATGTACCTGGATAAGTTAAAATATATAAATTTTAATAGGCCTATAAAAATAAGCCAGTCATAACCCTATGATTAAAAATATTGCAGTAATTGGTTCCGGTACCATGGGCAATGGCATTGCCCATGTGTTTGCCCAGGAAAATTTTAAAGTGACCTTGGTAGATGTGTCGGCCGATGCCCTGGAACGTGCACTTCTAACCATTGCCAAAAACCTGGACCGGATGATTGCCAAAGGGACCCTGACCGAAGTAGATAAACAAAATACCCTCGGGAATATTTCTATTGTTACTACCCTGCCGGCCGGGGTGGCAGAAGCCGAACTGGTTATAGAGGCGGCTAGTGAAAACGAGGAACTGAAATTGAAAATTTTCAGAGATTTAAACACCTTTACCAAACCGGACGCCATTCTGGCTTCAAACACTTCATCTATTTCCATTACAAAAATAGCGGCGGCTACTTCCCGGCCCGAAAAAGTAATAGGAATGCACTTTATGAATCCCGTACCGGTGATGAAGCTGGTAGAAGTAATACCGGGTTACGCAACCGATGCCGCCGTAACCGAAACCATCATGAACCTGGCGCGCCAACTGGGCAAAACCCCTACCGAAGTAAATGATTATCCGGGCTTTATCTCCAACCGCATTTTAATGCCTATGATCAACGAAGCTATATATGCTTTGTACGAGGGTGTGGCAGGCGTAGGGGAAATTGATACTGTAATGAAATTAGGCATGGCACACCCCATGGGGCCCCTGCAGCTAGCCGATTTTATTGGATTGGATGTTTGTTTATCTATTCTGAAAGTGCTGCACGAAGGTTTTGGCAACCCCAAATATGCTCCCTGTCCCCTGTTGGTGAACATGGTAGCTGCCGGCCACAAAGGCGTAAAATCCGGTCATGGTTTTTACGCCTGGAACCAGGCCACCAAAGAATTGATTATTGCGGATAGGTTTAAAAAAAACTAATATATGCCAGTTAAACGCCCTATCTCTAAAGCCGTTCTTTTGATTTTAATATTTTCCCTGCTCGTTAGCTTTGAAAACTGCACGCACTTTAATAAGAATAAAAAACCGGCTCAGTCCCTTGCCGATGCGGGCAAAGAATGGCCGGTATACGGGGGAAATGCAGCCGCTAATCGATATTCGGGGTTAAAGCAAATAAATACCGGCAATGTAAAAAATCTACAGGTTGCCTGGACCTACCATACCGGCGATAATACGGGAAACCGGGGTACCGAAATGCAAAGCCAGCCTATTATAATCAACGGTATTCTGTATACGACTTCGCCTAAATTAAAAGTGCTGGCTTTGGATGCGGCAACCGGCGCTTTACGCTGGCAGTTCGATCCTTTTCGGGATAAAGAACCTACCCTGCACGCCAACCGGGGCGTGGTTTACTGGGAAAGTGGAGCAGATAAAAGAATATTATTTACTGCCGGTCCGGTATTATATGCGCTGGATGCGACAACGGGTTTGCCTGTTAATACTTTTGGCGAAAATGGCCAGGTAAATCTTTACGAGGGTTTGGGCCGGGATGTGAAAGGTTTTTATGTGGTGGCTACTACCCCCGGAATTGTTTACCATAACTTATTAATATTGGGTTCGCGGGTTTCGGAAAATGCAGATGCGGCGCCGGGATTTGTGCGCGCTTATGATATTAGGTCAGGTAAAATAGCCTGGGTTTTCCGTACTTTACCGCAGCCGGGAGAGTTCGGGGCTGATACCTGGCCTACCGATGCCGGAAAAACCGTGGGTGGCGTTAATGTCTGGAGTGGGATGAGTCTGGATCAAGATCGAGGCCTGGTGTTTTTACCAACTGGTTCCGCTTCTTTTGATTTTTACGGCGGAAACCGGCCCGGTCAGAATTTATTCGCAAATTGTGTAGTGGCTTTAAAAGCCGCTACCGGCGAGCGGGTGTGGCATTTTCAAACTGTTCATCACGATCTCTGGGACCGGGATCTCCCCTGCCAACCCAATCTGGTAACGGTTATGCACCAGGGTAAAAAGATTGATGCCGTGGCGCAAGCCACTAAATCAGGCTTTATTTTCCTCCTGGACCGGGAAACCGGGAAACCGCTTTTCCCCGTGGAAGAACGTCCGGTACCTACCGATGGTTTACCCGGCGAGCACCCGTGGCCCACGCAACCTTTTCCGCTAAAGCCCGCTCCTTTTGCCCGGCAGCAGTTTACCCCAGCTGATATTACCGATATTTCGCCGGCCGCCCACGATTTTGTAGCAGCCCGTTTAAAGCAAGTTAAAACTGGTCGGAGTTTTATTCCCCCCAGCAAAGAAGGCACCGTAATATTTCCGGGTTTTGATGGTGGGGCCGAATGGGGCGGCAATGCTTTCGATCCGGAAAGCGGTATTTTGTACATAAATGCGAACGAAATGCCGTGGATATTAACCATGGTTGAAGCCAAACCTAAAGGGAAAGAACTAGTGTCGGCGGGCCACGGCTTGTACCTGCAGCATTGCGCCTCCTGCCACGGTCCCGATCGGATGGGCGACAAACATATCTATCCCACCCTTGTAAAAATTCAAAGCTGGTTAAGCCAAGCTTAAATAGCAACAACGTTTAAAAACGGCCGGGGCCGTATGCC
>JAQBNV010000122.1 GCA_028288395.1 Adhaeribacter sp.
CTTCCACGGCCCGGCGGCAGCCGTTCAAAAATATTTCTACGTGCTCGGGTTTGCTGGCGGCCAGGGTATTGGCGCCGTTTCCGCCTTTATCTACCACAAATACGCCCATGGTCATGCCGAGGCGCGCTAGCTCCTTGCCAATTTTTTCCTGCATCTCTACGGGGCGGCCCATCATGCCATTATCTTCCAGGGCCATAAAACCCTGATCGGCCATAAACTGTAATTGCTTAATGGGATCGTCGCCGGCTAAATTTTTAAACATACCAAAATGCGGGGCGTATTTCATTTTAAATTTGTGCTTCGGAGCCGCTGGCGCCACTGGTCCTTTTACAAACGGCAAGGCCGCCGAAGCGCCCAGTACCGATGTACTCATGGCTAAAGCCGCAGAACCGGCCGCTAATGTTTTGGTAACGAAATCTCGACGTTTCATATTTAAAAATTCTTCTGTAAGTTTAGGAATATATAAGTAATAAGTAAAGGTAAGTTAATATGATAATTATGATTACTCTGATATTTCAGGAACACTTAATATAATGTTTTCAATATTTTAATAAGCTGCCATACCGGCAGCTTATTTCTAGATCTATCAATACAAAGGATTCTGAACTAGCTCTTTATTTTTATTCATTTCATCCAATCTGATCGGCAGGAAATAGAAACGGTCGAGCCAGGCTCTCGCTGTAACCGATGGGATAACCTTATAGGTAGGGATGGTAGAGGTAGTTTTATCCGGATTAAGCTTATAAATGATATCAATTCCTTGGGCATTGGTATAAGCCTGGGGGGCTATCATCCAGCGACGAACATCAAAAAAGCGATGAGTTTCATATGCCAATTCAATCCGGCGTTCATGCCGGTAAGCATTCACCAGTTCCGATCCGCTTGCAGTAATTCCGGGTAATCCGGCTCTTTTCCGAATCATATTGATATAGGTTCTGGCTTCTCCCTCCTCTCCAAGACCTAAGCAGGCTTCGGCATAATTTAATAATACCTCCGTATACCGGATAAAGCGCCAGGGATTTTCCTGCCAGCCAAACTGTCCATTAACACTCGGATCCATAAATTTTGCCAGATAGTATCCGGTTGGCGTACCATTCCAGTCTTCTATCGGACTTTGTCGGGTGTCCAGGCCAGGAATTATATCAACCTTATTGGTGGTGGAATTCCATTTTTCAAACCGCCCGGTTTGAACCATACCCTTGGGATCTGAAGCCTGCACATCTACCGGTCGTTGACGTAAAAAAGCTCCGTCGTACAGGATAGAAGCATAGAAGCGTGGTTCCCGATTAACATAGGGGCTGGCGGCATGTGCTGGGTTAGCCCAACTAAATCTGCTACCGTCTTTCATTTCATAATCATCTACCAACTGGCCAATCGGTGTATTACCGCCATAACAGTGAAATCCATTGGGGGCATTATAACGGGCAATATTATTATCCCCGATTTTGGCTAGAAAGTACCGCACGAATATATCTTCGGAAGTTTCTTTCAGCAGGAAAATTTCTCCGTAGTTTTTAGCGATATTATCTGTTGGTGCCGGATCTTTCTTATATAGGTCATACTGTCCTAAGTCTATAACAGCTTTAGCTGCCGCTTTAGCCGCTTGCCAGCGGGCAAGGCGGGCGCCACCTACATAGCCAATAAGTTCCGGGCGGGCATATCCGCCAGCCCAGGAACCATTAGAATTATACAAGTCACTAGCTGCATGCACAAGTACCCGTGCTTTGAGGGCTAAAGCCGCACCTTGGGTTGCCCGGCCTTTCTGAATAGACATGGTTAGTAATCCGGCTGCCTTATCACATTCACCTGTTATGAATTTTATGCTTTCTTCAAAAGAGCTACGGGGCACGGCATAATCCTCATTCAGTCCGTAAGCTTTGGTAATGATTGGTACTCCGCCATAAACTGATACTAACATGTGATACAGATAGGCTCTTAGAAAATGTACCTCTCCTTTGAATCTGTCTTTTTGAGCAGGAGTAGCAGCTTTTGACTCCTCAATTTTATCAAAGAAGAGATTACAAGCCCGAATGTTACGGTAAGCATTTTCCCAGACGAAGTCGTTACTATGATTACCGCCGGTATCGAAACTGTTATAAGCACTTGGCGTAATAAGGCTTTTGTTTACATCACTACTACCATAATTAAACACCAGCATGGCTTCATCTACATAACTGGCCATCATGGTGCTACCTTTAAAGGAATGCCCTAAGCCATTGTAAACATTGTTTATAAAAGATTCAATCAGGGCCGGATCATCTCCATCCCATACTACATCGGCAGAGTATTGATCTAAAGGCTGCAAATCAAGAATATCTTTATTGCAAGAAGTTGTATTCGCTAAAATCAACACAACTGTAAGTATATATATTATTCTTCTTCTCATGGTGATAAATTATAAAGTAACAGAAAGACCAAAGTTTACAACCCTTTGAACCGGGTAACTGGAGTTGCCCTGGCTGTTATCTTCTGGGTCAAAATCTTTAATCCCCGGACTATAGGTGGCTAAATTAAAACCGCTCACATAGGCTCTTAAACCTTGTAAGCCTATTCTGGAATTGAGCCCGGCAGGAAGGTTATAGCCTAATTCCACGTTTTTAAGTCTGATATAATCTGTATTATGAAGCAAATAGGTGCTTCTTTGGGAACGGTAATATTCGTCTACCCGGTTAAATGCCCGTGGCTTTTGGGCGTCAATGTTATCAGGTGTCCAGCGACCTTCAAAGTCTGATAAAAGATAATTACCGAAATCACCGGCAGGTTCTAAGCGCAGATAGCGCTGGGCCCCGGCTGCCCCTTGTAATAGTATCGAAAAATCGAACTGCCGGAATTGCAGGTTTAAGCCCAAGCCACTCTGGAAAGTAGGCATATCAGTTTTATTATTTCTGACCCGATCATTAGCATCAATTTTACCATCTTTATTGACATCTTCAAAAATAACATCCCCGGGACGGGCACCTGGCCAATGGGGATATGCATCTACGGCGGCCTGATTCCGGAAAATGCCTAATGACTGGTAATACAGGTCATTCCCGGGGTTAAGCGGGTCAGTGGGCATTGGGCGTCCGGTAGAACGTTGGTATTCCGGTGCTCCCGGCGATTCATCCCAGAATGTTATTTTATTTTTGGCATAACCACCATTGAAAGAAACCTGATATTTCAAATCGCTCGCCTCACCCCGATAGGCCACATCGAAATCAAATCCCCGGTTAGTTACTTTGCCGATATTTTCCCGGGGTAATATTAACCCGGTACTGGATGGAACGGAGGCATTGCGCGTCCAAAGCATTTGCGAACGTCGGTAATCAAAAAAATCTGCGGTTACCGAAAGCCTATCATTGAAAAAACCAGCATCAAATCCCACATTGGCTTGGTTGGCCACTTCCCAGGTTACGTTTGGATTAGGAATTCGTCGTTCCAATAGCATGCGGCTTTCCTCACTAACATTAAACACATAGTTGAGGGTCTGAAAACCATAGGTAGAAAGATATTGCCACTCATCTATGCGATCGTTACCGGTTTTTCCGTAAGATGCCCGCAATTTAAATTCACTAATAGTGGGCAGGTTATTTTTCCAAAAATTTTCCTCCGACAACCGCCAGCCTACAGAGAGACCAGGGAAAAAGCCAAAGCGTCCGGCTTCCGGAAAAATGTAGGAGCCATCGACCCGCCAAACAAATTCGGCTAAATATTTTTCTTTGAAATTATAGTTAGCCCGGCCAAAGTAATTCAAGCGGGCATTTTGATAAGCTGTACCGCCGTTATTCATGGCATTAGAGCCACCGGCATCTAACTGATCCAGGGCTGTAGATACAAAATAACGTCGGAATGCACTAAAGCTATCGCCCCTGCCGGTTCTGGTTTCGGTTCCGACCAAGAATTTAATTTCATTACTGCCAAAGGTTTTTTCATAATTAATCAGGCCGTTCAGCAGGATGTTTTGATCTTTTGCCGTGGTTTGGGTTAAGTTAGGATCGTTTATGCCTTTTATTCCTTTCACCAGTACCGGCGTTCCATCGGCATCCCGGCTCCGTCCGTCCCAGGCATATAAGTACCAGGGTTTCTGGAAAATTTTACCGAAGCGGAAACCTTTATCCAGTGCTGCATTCCCAGTCAGTGTAAGGCCCTTTACCCAGGGTATTTTGATATTCAGTTTTAAATTGCTGTTTAGCACATAATACTGATCACTGGTATAACCAGTTTGATTAGTAGCAATAATGGCAGGGTTCTCACCTCTTTCAATATCCGGGCCAGGCATGCCGTTAGGCCAATAAGCTGGCATATTGGGTTTACCCCGCAACAACCCTCCGATAATGGTCCCGGTAGCCCCACGGCCCGGAAAGTTGCTATCTTCCATCCGACCTACAACATCAAAGCCAATGCTGATATTTTTGTTTATATCCGTATCCAGGTTCGTGCGGAAATCATACTGATTATACTTGGTAGCACTATTTTTATAAACAGCATCCTGGCTTTTAGCGCCTATCGAAATAAAGTATCGCATGAACTCACTGCCGCCAGATAAGGTAACGTTAGCCAGTACCTGCGAAGACCAGTTTTTATAAACTTCATCAAACCAGTCGGTGTTAGGATAACCCCAAGGATCAGAACCATCGGCATATTTCTGAATTTGCTCCGGGGTAAATCGGGCCGGCCGGCCCCGGTAGATATCTACTTCATTCAAGGCTGTTGCATATTGGGCAGAATTAGTCATTTTGGGAATCCGGGTAGGTTGGGTAATACCCTGATTGAAATTTACAACCAGTTGGGGCTTCCCGGATTTGCCCCGTTTGGTAGTAATCAAGATTACCCCATTAGCAGCTTGGGAGCCATAAATAGCGGCAGAGGCGTCTTTTAACACCGTCATTGTTTCGATACTATTTGGGTCGATCCGGTCTAATGAACGGCCCGGAATACCGTCTACTACTATCAAAGCACTGTTGTTGCCCAGCGTATTAGAGCCCCGGATTCGGATAGTGGTAGCATCCCGCCCCGGTTCCCCACTCCGACTAACCGCCATCACTCCGGGTAACCGCCCCGTTAGGCTATTACTAACATTTACTACCGGCGATTTTATGATATCTTCACCTTTCACCGAAGTAACTGAACCGGATAAGGTTTCTTTCTTTTGGGTTCCATACCCCACTACTACCACTTCCTCTAAGGCTTTTGCATCGGTTCTGAGCTTTATATTTATCGTAGTCTGATTGGCAGAGAAAGCAATTTCCTGGGTTTCGAAGCCAATAAAAGAAAAAACCAGGGTGCCGCTGCTGGCAGGCAAACCAAGGGAATAATTGCCGTCGGTATCGGTTGTTGCCCCGTTAGTAGTTCCTTTTTGCAGGATGGTAACCCCCGGCAAGCCTTCTCCTGCTTCTCCGGTAACTCTTCCGCGAATGGTAGTACCCTGGGCGTAAGCCCCGGCAACTGCCATAAAAATAAAGTGAAGCACGACCAAGTATTTCATACTTCTGAGTAGTGGTTGTCTCATGAATGATTAATAATTAAGGTGGAGATGGAAAAATTTAGGGCAGAAAAATTTGAATAAATAGAAACTGTTTCAAAGCATAATAGAATTATTTTTAGTTTTCTTGTACTAATTGCAATTGCCAATGTACCTGAATTATCCTAAGGCAGCAATACCAGATGAAAATTTAGATAACTGCTAATAGAGAGGAATATTTGTTAAATAAAATTTTAATTAACAATGGTTTCTTTTAATTATTAATAAGAAAATATTGTATTCCGGTAAACTTAGGTTAAGTATTTATAAAAGTTGTAGTATTTAGTATAATTAAATAATCACAGTGACATAGTTAAGTTAATTTTTAATATTGCTTTTAATACGTATATTATTTAACTACTCAAATATTAAGTTTATTAAAAACTGGTATAATTACGGTTTACAGTTACTATATCAAACCAAAATTAATTTAGAGTAATTCTGCGAGAATAGACAGATAGAAAGACTGCTTAAAAAAGTTATACCGGGTGTTCTTATTTACTATTTTTAATAGTAGTTTTAAACGCTTAACTCCAAGAGATGAAGCTAAGTTTTTTGGGTTATCCCAAAACAAAATTCTAAACCTAATGTAACACAGCAGACTATGAATAGAAAACTGAAAATGGGCATGGTTGGGGGAGGACGGGGCGCCTTTATTGGCTCGGTTCACCGGATGGCGGCCACCCTCGATGGCGAAATAGAACTCGTGTGTGGCGCCTTTAGCAGCGATCCCGAGCGTTCCAAAGCCTCGGGTGCCGATTTATATTTACCCACCGACCGGGTTTATGCTAATTTTGAGGAAATGATTCGGCGGGAAAAAGAGTTGCCCGAAGGCGTTCGCATGGATTTTGTGTCGATTGTAACGCCCAACCACCTGCATTTTGCCCCGGCCAAAATGGCTTTGGAAAATGGGTTCCACGTGGTATGCG
>JAQBNV010000148.1 GCA_028288395.1 Adhaeribacter sp.
AATGGTAAGCCCTGGTATCAGGAATCGAACCGCTCTACCAGCAGCACGCCCTTCACTTTTAACAAGCGCTGAATCAGTTTTTCAAGATGGCTGGTATCGTTTACGAAAATCATGATTTTGCCATCAAAAACCCCATCCTGCGAATCTAAGGTAATGGAGCGCATGTTTACTTTTAAGCTGTTGGAAATAATCTTGGTTAAATCGTTTACCAAACCCACCCGGTCGGTACCTTTGATGCGGATACCCGCCAGGAAAACGAGTTCGTACTGATCGGTCCACTTGGCCTTCACAATCCGGTTACCATAATTCGACATTAACTCCACCGCCATCGGGCAAGAGGTACGGTGAATCCGGATGCCCTCCTTTTCGGTTTCGAAGCCAAACACGTCGTCGCCCGGAATGGGATTACAACAAGTGGCAATTTTATAATCTATTTTGGAAGTCTTCTCCCCTATTACCAACATATCGGAACTGACGCCCCGGATTTTCTGAACTTCTTGGTCGAAACTACGAGCCTCTTCCGGACCTATCCGCTGGCGCACTACTTCCGGATCGAAAACCTCCTCATTAATTTCTTTTACATCTATTTTCCCGATAGCAATCCGGTAATAAAATTCTTGCGGATGCTGCACATTATAATAATTTAACAGCAGGTGTAGGTTGGCCGATGAGTTTTCGATGTGTAATTGTGCCAGGCGTTTATCTACCATATCCCGGCCCAATTCGGATTTCTGCTTTTTATCTTCGCGCAAAAACTCTTTTATTTTGGAGCGGGCCCGGGAGGTAGTCGCAAAAGAAAGCCATTCTTCGGAGGGTCGCTGCTTTTTAGAGGTTAATATTTCTACCTGGTCGCCGTTGTGCAGTTTATAACTAAGCGGCACCAGTTTCTGGTTTACCTTGGCACCGATGCTGTGCATGCCGATCTGGGTATGAATCTCGAAGGCAAAATCGAGGGTGGTAGCCTTATCGGGCAATATTTTTAATTCCCCTTTGGGCGTAAAGGCAAACACCTCCTCCACAAACAGGTTCTTCCGGAACTCGTCCATAAACTCTAGTGCATTGGAGTCGTTGGTTTCGAGCATGTCCCGCACCTTATTTATCCATTGTTCCAGGCCCGATTCCTGGCTAGTACCACCTTCACCTTTGTATTTCCAGTGGGCCGCGTAACCCTTTTCCGCAATTTCGTTCATGCGCTTGCTCCGGATTTGCACTTCTACCCACGAGCCGGTTTTACTCATAACGGTGGTATGCAGGGATTCGTACCCGTTGGCCCGGGGTGTGCTAATCCAGTCGCGTAAGCGGTCGGGATTGGGCTGGTAAAAATCGGTAACAATAGAGTAAACCGACCAGCAGGCTGCTTTCTCTATTTCCTGCGGTACATCCAGAATTACCCGAATGGCAAACAAATCATACACCTCATCAAAGGTGATATTTTGTTTTTTTATTTTTTTGAGGATAGAATAAATAGATTTTGGCCGCCCTTTAATTTCAAATTTAAATCCCTGGCGCATTAATTCTTCCTCCAGGGGACTCACAAAATCCCGGATAAATTTGGTACGGGCTACTTTGGTTTGCCTGATTTTATTCGAAATATCTTTGTAGGTTTCGGAGTCGGTATATTTTAAATATAAGTCTTCCAGCTCCGATTTTATAGCATATAAACCCAACCGGTGAGCCAGCGGGGCGTAGAGATACATGGTTTCGGAAGCAATTTTTAATTGCTTGTCGCGGGGCATGCTGCCTAATGTCCGCATATTGTGCAAACGATCGGCAAGCTTAATTAAAATCACCCGCACATCGTCGGATAAAGTCAGCAGCATTTTGCGAAAATTTTCGGCCTGCTGCGAGGTGCCGTAGTCGAAAACCCCGGATATTTTAGTAAGGCCTTCGATTATTTTGGCCACACTTTTACCAAAGTCGCGCTCTATTTCACTCAGTTCTACTTCGGTATCTTCTACCACATCGTGCAGCAGAGCCGCCACAATAGAAGTAGTACCCAACCCAATTTCTTCTACCGCAATCTGGGCAACTGCCAAGGGGTGCAGAATATAAGGTTCGCCGGATTTCCGCCGCATGTTCTTATGGGCTTCCAGCGAGGTATTAAATGCTTTCTTTATTACTTTGGCATCATTACCTTGTAAAAAAGGCTTGGCGTACCGGAGGAGGCGGCGATAATGCTGCAGGATGTCTTTTCGTTCTACTTCAGGATCTATCATATATATTAGCAGCGCTTACCTGGCTTTTTCTAAAAAAGGTTTGCCCGCTCCCCATTCGATTATATAGGTATAACTACAAAATTACTTAAGTGTTAGGAATAAACAATTTTTACCAGTGGTATTAACTATTTAACGCTAATTTTGGAATATAAATATTAGGCCCAACAGGGTTCTGAAAGGTTATGGCAAACCTTGGAATCACTATAAAGATGCAAAAATTAAGCCGATCCTTACCAACCTAACTTTCCCGACAACTTAACTATTTTAAGGAGATGGGCTAATAGGTAAATCCTAATAAATGGCCAGTAATATGGTTTACATAATTATATAATAGCTTCTGTTACGGATTCTGCCAACCGCTTTTTCTAAGGATATAGCTAAACTCAAGTCTTGTCCAGGAAAACGGCAAAAGTCATTCACGTAAGTTCAACGCCACCTTAAACCATATAAATATCTCTTTTATAGCAAGTTAGGCTTGTGCCAAGTTGCATCCTCAAACGAAATAATGGTTTATCGGCAACTTACAGGCCAACCGCTGCGTGTTACCGGATAGCAGCTAACCCTGTTTTTTGCCAAACAGCTAAACAACCAATAAATAATGTATTATCGCACGCTTCCTCCCACCGACCCTGAATTATTGCGTACCCTGACAGAGCGGCAGAAAGAATTAAGCCAACAGGTAATTGTTCAGCCGCCTGATTTTACACTTCGAACCCTGGCCGGCTGCGATTCTTCTTTTATCGGTGAAAATATATTATCGGTTTTTGTGGTGTTGCGCTACCCGGAACTGGATATTCTGGAAATACAATATAATTATGCT
>JAQBNV010000228.1 GCA_028288395.1 Adhaeribacter sp.
CGGCCCCAACAACGCCACGCTGGTAATTGCCGGCGACATTAACCTGGCCGAAGCCAAAACCAAGGTAACGCGCTGGTTTGGCGAAATCCCGAAAGGCCCGAAAGTAAAGCCCATTGTCCCGAAGCCGGTAACCCTGAGCGGCGTAAAATCGCTGTACTTCGAAGATAATTTTGCAAAGTTACCCGAGCTGCAGCTGGTATTCCCAACCGCCGAAAATTACCACCCCGATACCTATGCCCTGAAAATACTGGCCCAACTGCTCGCCGGCAATCGCAATGCACCGCTCTATAAAATAATAGTAGAAGAAAAGAAACAGGCCCCGGACGTAAACGCTTATCAAAACAGCCAGGAGCTGGCTGGTGAGTTTAATTTCCAGGTGCGAGCCAATGCCAACGTGAGTTTACAAGACGTACACGCTGCTATCCAGGAAGGCTTGCAGCGCTTCGAAACGACCGGCTTTTCCGATACCGAATTAGAAAGAATCAGGGCTAAAATCGAGACCAACTTGTATAGCCAGGTAGAATCGGTTTTAAGTAAAGCTTCGCAGATGGGCGAGGACAACGAATTTATCGGCGATCCCGGCTATATAACCAAAGCGGCCAAACTAACCCAGACCGTTACCCGTGCCGATGTCATGCGGGTTTATAAGCAATACCTCAAAAACAAGCCGTACGTCATGACCAGCGTGGTACCTAAAGGCCAACTAGCATTAACCGTAAAAGGAGCCGAACCGGCAACGGTTTTCCAGGAGCAGATTGTGGCAGGCGTGCAAAACGAGCAGGTAGGCCAGGGCGAAGAAGCAAAATTCGAGAAAACCGTTACGAAGCACGACCGCTCGGAACCGCCTTTTTCCGAAGCACCTTTATTTCGGATGCCCGCCATCTGGAACACTGCCCTGCCTAACGGCCTGAAAGTATACGGCATTCATAACACCGAAGTACCGCTCGTAGCTTTCGATATTACCATTCCGAGCGGGCACTACCTCGACCCGCTAAACAAAGCCGGCACGGCTTCATTAATGGCCCAGTTAATAATGCAGGGCACCGCTCAGAAAACGCCAGCCCAACTCGAAGAAGCCATCGACCTGCTGGGAGCCGATATTTCGGTATACAGCACCAACGAAGAAATACGCCTGCAGGCCCGGTGCCTGGCCCGGAACTTCGAACCTACCCTGGCCCTGGTACAAGAAATATTGTTGCAACCCCGCTGGGACGAAACCGAGTTTATCCGCCTGAAACGCGCCCTCGAAACCAACCTGAAAGGGCAGGAAGCGAACCCCACCGCCCTGGCCAGCCTTAACTTTACCCGGCTGCTCTATGGCCCCAACCACATCCTGGGCTACCCCCTGGCCGGCACCCTCGAAACAACCGCCAATATTACCCTCGACGATCTCAAAACCTATTATAACACCAATATTTCCCCTTCGGCGGCCGCTTTTCACGTAACCGGCGCTATTGAACAGCCCAACGTGCAGGCAGCTTTAAGTACCCTGGTCACCGGGTGGGCGGCCAAAGAAATAAAGCAGCCCACTTATCAGATTCCGGACCAAAACTTAGGCGGCAACGTGTATTTTATAGATGTACCCGGCGCGAAGCAATCGGTGCTGTACATTGGCAAACTGGCCCTCTCGGGTAAAGACCCGCAGAGCAGCCCGCTTAATTTTGCGAACGTAGTGCTGGGCGGCGGCTCCAGCGGCCGTTTGTTCCAGACGCTCCGCATCCAGAAGGGGTATACCTACGGGGCCTACTCCTTTGTGCAGCAACTAAACGAAGTAGCACCTTTTATCCTGAATACCAGTGTTCGGGCCAATGCAACCCTACCCTCACTGCAGCTCATCCGCCAGATGCTCCAGGAATACGGCCCTACTTATAGCGAGGCTAATGTACAGGTAGCCAAAAACAAAGTGCTGAAAGGAAACACGCTGGCCTACGAAGGCTTGGGCGATAAACTGGGTATGCTGCGCGAAATAAGCAAGTACGGTAAATCTTTTAAATTTGTGGAAGAAGACCAGCAAGCTCTCATGCGCATGACCCTCCCGGATTTTAAAGCCACCATAAATAAATACCTCCGGGAAAAAGATTTGGTGTACCTGGTAGTCGGCGACAAAGCCACCCAATACAACGAGGTAAAAACCTTTGCCAACGGCAAGCTGACGCTGCTAGATAACAACGGCAAACCGGTGAAATAATATCGGCGGTGGCTGGTTAAAAGTCTGGGGCTCATTTAAAAACAACACCTTTCCTACTGCCAGGTTAAACTTTATTGGCACCTACCCAGCCTTAAAAGAATTAACCTGCTGGTTTAATAATACCGTATATTACGGTATTATTAAACCAGCAGGTTAACAGGAGAAAGTAATCAGTTGCTTGAATGATTTGCCTGATAAATTTTCGATGGATGAACTGATAGACAAATTAATTTTATTACAAAAAACAGAAACCGGACAGGAGTAATCTAAAAAGGGAGAAGTGTTTTTGCGGAAGAAGCGGAAGAAATGCTGAGGCAATGGTCAAAGTAAACCGGACCCGCCCGGCGATTGAAAACATTTACGAAATAAGAAAATAGTTAGGCCAACAATCAGGGCAATTTGCAGAACAACCATTTGCATATCCTGAAAGCATCTGACATAAATGTTATTGACAATTATCTTAGGCTATTAGATAATCTAAGTCCCGATAGTAAACGCGAATTAATCTCCCGGCTCTCCCAATCACTTAAAAGTCATAAAAAACCCAAGGAAATGTCTACGGGAGAATTATTCGGCGCTTTCAAATCAGATAAATCTGCCGAGACCACAATTGAGGAAATAAGGCAATCCAGAACCTTCACCCGTCAGATTGAATAACTTTGAAAAAATAACTTTTTGCGAGCGGGTGGAATATAACCGGGAAGGAATAGATTTCTATGACAGAAAACAATATGCATACGATACGACTGCGGGTAAATGAAAAAGTTTATAAAAACCTCATGTGGTTTCTAAGTAAGTTCAGCAAAGATGAGTTGCAAATAATTGAAGAGAATACAGAATTTGTAACGGCACAAAAAGAATTAACCGATAACTTGGCCGCCCTCGAAAAAGGAAAAGCAGAATTTATAGGGCTGGAGGAACTAGAAGATGACTTAGAAGCCACGATCCGCAAGTATGTAGCTTAAGATTACCAAAGGCTTTAGAGATAA
>JAQBNV010000023.1 GCA_028288395.1 Adhaeribacter sp.
TATATCATAGCTAAGCCGGTCATTTTCATTCAGGTCCGCTCTTTTGAATTTAGACAAGGCGGTTAGATAATGAGTATAAAAGGTTTTTAGTTTGACTCGATAACTATCGGTAAAGGTGGCGGGTAATAAATCATTATAGCGTTTGTCGCCCCGGTAGGTGGCCGAGGCAGGAGAGAGCTTTAACTCTTCTTCATAATAAGAACCAAATAACTTATCTAGTTCTTTATTATTTCCTTTTTCTGCTGTTTGCGCCCGTATATTAGGGCAAACGAAAAGAAGTAGAACCAGAAGCATTAAGAAGAGATATTTCATAGGAGTAATATTATTATGAAATTTACATGAAAATTCTACTATTAAACTTGATTATTTTATTAATAATCAGATGGTAATCTTTTATTCTGAAGCTTTAGCAAAAATTGTAGACTTTGGTTAATTGTAGAATGAAGGAGTTATAACAAAAGCTTATATTGTCTTATGCTGATAAATAATTAATAAGTTTTTCACGCATAAGAACCAATAAAGAAAAAGACCTGATACCACCAAGTCTTTTATGCTGATTATTCATCTCCTAAGGCTATCTCAAAATAATCTCTTATTGTTAAATTCTAACAGGAGTATGGGGATTTTATATAAGAATACTTAAAGGGCAAGGGTCCAACCAAAGCTAGTATTACTACTTACTTTCATCATTTATCAGATATTGCTTGATAAAAGCAATGGTTGAATAGAATTGATAATCGATATTGTTCTTTTTTCTGAATCCGTGCCCTTCATCTTTAGCCATTAGAAACCATACGGTGCCACCATTCTGCTTTATCTTATCTTTCATCTGAATAGATTCGGTATAAGGCACGCGTGGGTCATTGCTACCCTGAACAATAAAGAGGGGCTTCTTTATTTTATCTGTATGGTTTAAAGGGGCAATGGCTTTAAAATAAGCGGCTATTTTCGGGTCACGCTCATCCCCGTATTCTGCTCGGCGCAAGTCTCTCCGGTAGCTTTCGGTGTTTTTGAGAAAGGTGTTAAAATCAGAAATGCCAACTATGTCTAGGGCACAACGAATTTTATCACTGTATATATAAGCAGCGGCTAAAGTCATATAACCCCCGTAACTGCCACCGGTAATCATAATCCGGTCTTTATCTAGGTCCGGTTGGGTGGCTATCCAATCAAGCAGAGCACCAATATCTTTCACGGACTCTTCCCGCTTCATACCATTATCCAGGTCGACAAACGTTTTGCCGTAACCGGTAGAGCCCCGGACATTAGGAGTTATGATGGCAATACCAAGTTCGTTCAAAAAGTAATTAGAGCGGCTTAAAAATGAAGGCCGGGATTGTGATTCCGGACCACCGTGAATACTTATAATTACCGGGCGTTTACCAGGAAATTTGGAAGAGGCTTTGTATAAATAACCGGATATATTTTTCCGATCAAACGATTTCCAGGCAATTAATTGGGGTTCCCGCAGGTTTGATACATCCATGTTGCCTAACTCACTTTCTGTCCAACGGATTAGTTCTTTTGTTCCAGTGTTATACTCAAACGCATCACCAGCAGAGTTAAAGGTACTTAAGGTTAAACCCAAAGATTTAGAATCATTAGCCCACGTAAGGCCAGATATGACCCCGGTTGGCAGCTTTGGGACAGAAGAATACTGATTGGTAGCGGTAGCGAGTAAGTATAATTTGGAGGTACCATTCTCATTGGTAACAAAGGCTAACTGCGTTCCATCTTCTGATAAATCAGCACCTTCAACATCCCAGTTTATTCTGGAAGAGAGGAAGGTTAGTTTTTTGGAAGCGAAGTCGTAGTAAGCCAGTCGGTTAAATTCACTGTCTTTGTTGGTGATGAGGTAAATACCTTTACCGTCTTGGGAAAAAGAGATGCTAGCGAAAGTGGACCGTTCATCTTTTTGAGGCAGTATTCTTGTTTTAGCTCCGGTAGCGACATCGGCCAGGTAAAACCGTGATTCATTCACCGAAATATATTCGCTTAACAATAATTTAGAATCATCCGCAGACCAGTCCATTACAAACCAACCACCGCCGGTATTTTCTACCACTTTTTTGCCAGATGTAGGGTCTAGTGGGTTAAGCAGGTAAATATCTCTATCCTGGCCGTTGCGGCTGGTAGACCAGTAAGCAATTTTATCTTTTTTATTATTCCATTGGATGTTGCCATTCTGTGATTTTTTGCCGTCTGTGAGCAAAGTTGTTTGCTTATTAGCTAAATCGTGCCGGTAAATCTGAGCAAATTCGTTCCCGCCGGTATCCCGGAGAAAAAGAAAGTAACTTCCATTCCTGGGCTCGAAACTGGCCGTGCTGATAGGCTCATCAAAAAAGGTAATCTGTTTGCGGTCTCCACCAGGCATTTTTACATAATGCAGTTGATTGCTGTTCGCAAAGCGGGTGGAAACTAATAATTCTTTTTTAGTTGGGTGCCAATCAATAAAAGCAGCACCACGGGCCTCGGTGTAATTTTTTACGTCATTTATAAGACTTGTTGACAATGGCGGAATACCTTCAGCAACCAGGTTATCGGTAACTGGAATGGCAGGCTGCTGGGCCATTAAGCAATTACACATAAAAGAAAAAAATAAGAGTAGTTTTAATATTTTCATATATGTTGATTTTTACCTGATAAAAGGAGTTTTATAAATATAAACTTTATGTTTATAAAATTCAATAATTTTTGGGAATTATTCAATTCAATTAAACTTCCTCACAGCCTAGCATGCAGTGCTATAGAATTAGCATAACTATACCGGTTATAGCTCTTATGAATGAAGTTTAATAAGACCTAGTGGCCAAAGATTCAATTATCAAGTTTGCTCTTTTTTTAACTTTAGTAGCTGCTGTCTTTTTGCTCCTCCCTGGGCCAATCTTTAAATGTTTTTCGGTATCCCCACATGCCAGCAGGAGCTACGACTAGTGCTTCCCCAATATAATTTTTAAACAACAGATAAGTTAAAAGCTTTCATTTTTTATGAAAGGATAAACCCTCTTTTGAAAAACTCTGTGAACTATGTTGAAAGAGCACTAGCAGGCTGTCCAAAATTTCCTTTTTTAAGGAACCACCAGCAGAATGCTGGCGGTAGGTGCTGTAATGTCTACTTTAATATTGTTTAGCCTGACGGCTGTGCTGAAAACACACGAAAAGGGCAGCTGTATTAGCGGTCTGCGAAAGTCTTTTAATTATTTTATGTCAACTTAAAACTCTCCATCCACCCCAATCTTATCGGTACTCAACTGCCCCAACACTTCCTTAATCCCACTCAACCCTTCCGAAATATTTTCCATCTGCGCCAGCACCTGGCCAACCTGATTGCCGGAGCCGAAGCTGTTTAGTTTCAGGTTGCGGACGAAGACCGCTTTGATGTCTTCCAGCGCTGGGTTTCGGTGGGGGTAGCCACGCCAATAAGCTGCTTAAACTTCAGCAGGTTGGCTTCGGCGCCGGTGGTCAGGGTTTAGTATTAAATATTCTTTTAAATAGAAAGAATATTTAATACTAAAATACTTAAATAAAGACTTTATAAAAACTCCAGAAATATAGAAGTGCGAAGGCTATTTAGTACTTTGTTGCACCCGCCCACAACGCGGGCAGGTTTGTAAATTATTCTTCTATCCTAAATTGAAATCGCCGTTAGGCATAACCTTATGTTCTCCTTTTTCACCAAATCCAATAAAAGCATTAATCACGCTTATTTCAGCCCTGGCGATACTTGTTTAAATGCCATTATTGCCGCTATTAAAAGCGCCCGGCAATCGGTGCATATTTGTGTGTTTACCATTTCCGACGACCGCATTACCCGCACCATTCTGCAGGCGCACCGCAGCGGCATTAAGGTAAGGGTGCTCACCGATAACGAAAAACTCTACGACAAAGGCTCCGATATCCGGGAGCTGGCGCAGGCGGGCGTGGCGGTACGGGTAGATAATACCACCAACCACATGCACCACAAATTTGCCGTGGTAGATAACCAAACCATACTCACGGGTAGTTACAACTGGACCCGCAGCGCCGCTTTATACAACCACGAAAACCTGCTGGTTACCAGCGAGAAAAATATTGTAAGCGACTTTAGTCGTGAGTTCGACCGGTTATGGGCCGAAATGGTAAGTTTAAACTGAATATTTATTCCGACAGCTCTCGGTTAAAAAGATTATCCTGGTTTTTTGCCGGTTTCCTGTAACATGCGGTAGGTCATAAAACCCAACAGCCCGATAACCAGGATAATGGCTACCCAGATAATATTTTTATTCGTGAAAATGGTGGCCGTTGGCGGTGCGTCAGGCGGCGTTAAGGCCTTAATATGGGCAGGCGCTATTATTTGTAACTGGGCCGGAATGGTGTCTTTAAAATAGGCCAGGTCGTAGTTGGGCGGCCATATTTCTTCGTTGCCGAACTGTAAATAATAAGGCTGTTCTTTTTGCAGGGGCGCCACCAGGTAGGTATTCAGGAAATAAAACTGAATATTTTTTAGCTGTAGCGGTGGGTTATCCTGGTTGTGAACCCCGAGGTAAAAATCATCGGATTTAAAGCCGCTTAGGCTAAACGTATTTTCTTTGTCTGATTGCAGTCGGAAAGAGGCAACCGGTTCGTAGGTTTTATAGGTTTTTCGCCGCCGCTTTTTCTGGTAGATGGCCTGGTATAGCGTGGCCTGACGGAGGTAATAAGCCGGGCCATTAATGCTAAAGGTTATTTTATCGGCGGGTACCGGCGCTTTGGTCCGGAAGAAAATAAAAGTTTGCTTTACCGCGGCGCTATCAGTTTGGGTGAATCTTACGCCCGGCACCGGGGTGTATTTCCCGTTTTCGGAGTAGGTATCGTAATAGCCGGCCTTCAGAATATTCAGGGGGGCACTCGTCGAATCATTTATTTCCAGTTGGTAATATTCGTAATCGCTCAGCGGGAAATTAAGCAGGTTAACCTCGGCGGTAGCCGCCCGGCTGTACAGCGAATGCAGGTAATAATTGTCTTCCAAAGCGTACCAGGTGCGGTCATCGTTGCTGCCGCTGAGGCGGGCTTTTTTGCGCACGTTGGTATTTTTAATAAGCAGGCTGATGTTGTTGATGTTGCGCCGGCTTGGGT
>JAQBNV010000320.1 GCA_028288395.1 Adhaeribacter sp.
AGCAGTTCCCATTCGTTTATAACGAATACCGGGGCTGCTAACCATGACGGAACTTAGGCTGCATTGCTGGCAAGCAGGTATGTAGTTTTGGGGTATTTTATTTCGCCCGGCAGAGAAGGAAAGATCAGGCGTATCCGGCGTCTACTGTTAAGCTATTTTATTTAATCTGAAAAGATCTTAAGCGAAAGTATAAAAGCAATTGGTTTATTAAAGTTCTTGCCTTAATTTTGAGCCTGAATAAATAGAGTAAAATGCAGAAAGATAGTCTAATATTTGATTTGATTCGCCAGGAAAAAGAACGCCAGATGCACGGCTTGGAACTTATCGCCTCCGAAAATTTTGTTTCGGACCAAGTAATGCAGGCCATGGGCAGTGAATTAACAAATAAGTATGCCGAAGGATTACCGGGTAAACGGTATTATGGCGGCTGCGAAATTGTAGATCAAACAGAACAATTAGCTATTGATAGGGCTAAAGAATTGTTTAATGCGGCCTGGGTAAATGTGCAGCCACACTCCGGGGCACAGGCCAACGCCGCCGTTATGCTGGCGGTTTTAAATCCCGGCGATAAAATATTAGGTTTTGACTTGTCGCACGGCGGCCATCTGACTCACGGCTCGCCGGTTAATTTTTCGGGAAAACTGTATCAGCCCACTTTTTATGGGGTAGAACCCGATACCGGCCTGATAGACTGGGAAAAAGTAGCGGACATTGCCCGCCGCGAAAAACCAAAATTAATTATCTGCGGTGCTTCGGCTTACTCCCGCGACTGGAATTACGAAGCCTTGCGGGCCGCTGCCGATGAAGTAGGCGCCCTGTTGATGGCTGATGTAGCGCATCCGGCCGGATTAATTGCCCGCGGTTTATTAAACGATCCTTTTGAATATTGCCATATTGTTACGACCACCACCCACAAAACTTTACGTGGGCCCAGAGGCGGCATGATTATGCTCCCACAGGATTTCGATAACCCATTTGGCCTGAAAACGCCCAAAGGTGAAATTCGCCCGATGTCGTCGGTGTTGGATATGGCGGTTTTCCCGGGTACGCAAGGGGGGCCTTTAGAGCACGTAATCGCCGCGAAAGCGGTCGCTTTCTTTGAGGCCTTGTCTGACGATTACCTGAATTATATAATCCAGGTGCAGAAGAATGCCAAGGCACTGGCCAAGAACTTTACCGAGCGCGGTTATAATATTATTTCGGGCGGCACCGATAACCATTTAATGCTGATCGATTTACGGTCGAAAAACCTGTCGGGCAAGCAGGCCGAAAATACCCTTATAAAAGCTGATATTACCATTAATAAAAATATGGTGCCTTTTGATGATAAATCACCGTTCGTTACCTCGGGTATGCGCATCGGTTCGGCGGCAATTACCACCCGCGGCTTAAAAGAGGCAGATATGGAGCGGGTAGTAACCTTAATTGACGAAGTGTTGCGCAACCACGAAAACGAAGCCAAGATTTCGGCAGTGAAGCAGGAAATTAACAGCTGGATGAAAAATTATCCCTTATTCAATTAATATTCAAAATCAGGGGCTAACGTCCTGATACCCATATCCGGATGTCCCGTGTATAAAAATTATTAATTAATATTTAAAAACCAGCAACGGGCACACGTGGCGGACGAAGAAGAGGAATCACACGGCGAACAGGAAATGTCGTTTATTGACCATCTGGAGCAACTCCGGTGGCATATTATCCGGGCATTGGGATCGATAATCGTTTTTGGCGCGGGGGCCTTTATGGCCAAAACGTTTGTTTTCCATGACCTGATTCTGGGCCCTTCCCGAACCGATTTTTATACCTACCGCAAGTTATGCCAGCTAGGCGATTACCTGGGCAACAAAGGCATTTGCATCGATAATATTCCGTTTACACTGCAGTCGCGGGAGATGAGCAGCCAGTTTACCACCCATATTACCGTTTCTTTAATAATAGGGCTAATTCTGGCTTTCCCGTATGCATTCTGGGAGATATGGCGGTTTATTGAGCCGGGCCTATATCCGAACGAACGGAAGAGCTCGCGCGGTGCCGTGTTTTTTGTAACTATTCTGTTTATCATCGGGGTACTGTTCGGTTATTTTATTGCGGCTCCTTTATCTATCAATTTCCTGGCTTCTTACACGGTAGATCCTTCTATTTTAAACGAGTTCGATTTGTCGTCTTACATTGGTACCCTTACGCGCATGACCCTGGCGTGCGGGATTATGTTTGAGCTGCCTATGATCGTGTTTTTCCTGGCCAAAGCTGGCATTGCGTCTCCGGAGTTGATGCGGTTGTACCGGCGGCACGCCATTGTGGTTATTTTAATTATTGCAGCCCTTATTTCGCCACCCGATGTATTAAGTATGACCATTTTTGCGCTGCCCCTTGTTGGTTTATATGAGGTAAGTATCCTGATTGCCAAAGGCGTACAACGTAGTACGTTGAAAAGGCTAAATCAGAATACCTGATAGAAAGGATAAAAAAGCCTGCATTACAGCAAAAAGCACATTAAATAAATTCGATCTGTGCCCGACCGGTGAAGGCGATATAATAGCTGGGGGCAGGGAGAAACCTAAAAATTGTAGATTAATTAAGCAATATATTATGGCCCGGAAAATTGCGATTGGCGGCGATCATGCCGGTTATACATACAAAAGTTTCCTGATAAACTGGCTGCAGGAACGCGGTTATGAGGTGCAGGATTTTGGTCCGGGATCCGATGCATCGGTCGATTACCCCGATTACGTTCATCCGGTAGCTACGGCCCTTGACAAAGGTGAGTTTGATACTGCTATTCTGGTTTGCGGCAGCGGCAACGGCGTGGCAATTACCGCCAACAAGCACCCACAGGTGCGGGCGGCATTGTGTTGGAACCCCGAAATAGCCCAGCTAGCGCGCGCCCATAATAATGCGAACGTACTGTGTATTCCGGCTCGCTTTGTTTCGGAAGAAATGGCTAGCCAAATGACTGATTTGTTTCTGAACACCGGTTTTGAAGGCGGCCGCCACGCCACGCGGGTAAATAAAATTCCCTGCTGATTTAGCATTTAAATTAAAGCGGCAATATTTTGCGGCTCTTTGGTATTTTACAGGGCCGGTATTTATTATGCCGGCTCTTTGCTTTTTAGCCGGCTACTCCACCCTCTTGTATATTTGCCGGTTTCCCATTCTTTTGTAGTGCGAAAATAAATCCGGAATTTTATACATCAGTTCGGGCATCAGTCCGATTTCATCTACAATATAGGCCGGCTCCGATGCCGCAATATTCCGCCTGATTTTAAATACCGCGTAGTACGTATCTAACCGCCGGAAATCTTCCTGCGCTAATTGCCAGTTGAGGTACGGCGTGGTGGCGCGGTTAAAAGCATAATAATTTAAATTATCGCCCAGCACCAGGATATCGTTGTTTTTCAGGTAAGCATATTTGGCATCGGGCTGCAATAACAACCGCGAGATATCCAGTTTGGTATACGGTGTGGGCGGTAGTAAAAAACTGTATCGGATTATCAGAATACTGGCCAACAATATCAGGAAGACCGGTTCGGTAATCCAGAGCCGGCGGGAGCGCAGAAATAGATAGGTGCCGAAGTAAGCCACTGCCGGTAAAAATAGAAGCCACGAAATAGCCGAAATGGTTTGTCCGGCAATGGCAACCAGCAAGGCCACGCCAATCCACCACAGCATTAATTGTAAAAACTTTAACTGGTAATTAAGGGTGGGCGCATTAATAAGGGCGTGAAAAACCGAGAAGCCGAGAAAAAGCACCGGTACCGTTAATATTTTAATTAAATCCAGGGGTACCAGCAGCAGTTCGAGGTAAAAACGCCAGGCCGAAAGCAGGTTGTATTGCACAAAATTGGGCACCGCATCGGCGTACAGGAAAAAAGTGAAGGCAACCGCGTACGGAAACAAAAAACCGCACACCAGTAAAAGCGAACTCCGGAAGGCATTAAAAGCAAAAAGGATAAGCGCCAGAAAAGCCCAAAGCAGGAACAGCAGTAAAGGTAAATAGCAAAGGGCGGCCAGGCCCATTAAAAAGCCGGCTTTAAATAACTTGGGATTGCTGCTGCCTTCCTTAGACGGTACAATTAAATAACTAAGCGAAAAAATGAGAAAAGTGGTTCCGAGCAGCACCGGTGACAAAATATCGAACTCGAAAAATATACTACCAAACATAAAATAAAGAAGCGCCGGCAAAAAACTTTTCTCCGCAAAAACGCCATGCTGATTAAGGATAGCGTTAAAGCGCATGCCCTGTAAAAAAAGGATGAGCGAAGCCAGCAGGCGGTAAACCAAAATATTGCGGCCGAATGCCACATCCAGCAGCTGGTAAATTACAGCGGCTAGCGGCGCGGTGTTGTCGTATACATCGCGGTATAAGGTAGCACCCGCCGACAAGCGTTCGCCCAGCACCATGAATTTTAACTCGGGGAGCGATAAGGGGATATTAAATAAAATAAGCGGTACCCTGATTGCCAAAAACAACAGTACTAACACCAGGAGCCGCGAAAGTAATAAGCCTTTAAAGTAACTAATCAAGGAGAAAAATATTTTGCGCTTAGGTTACCGGCCACTCCGCAACCAGTCTAGCTGCCGTAAATTAAACCTTACGGGGCGTTTACTGGCGCGGGTTATTTAAAGCTTATAACTAAAGCCGGGTAAAAGAGGTAAAAATGGGAAAATAATATGATATTTGCAGCCTCTATGGAAAGTAAACGACAACAAAAGTTTAGCCGGGTATTACAGAAAGAATTAGCGGAGGTATTTCAGCGGGATGTTTCGCATATCCTGAAAGGCGGTTATATATCTATAACCCTGGTTCGGGTGTCGCCGGACTTAGGAGTAGCCAAAATTTACCTGAGCTTGTTGCTGGCGCATAATCAGCAGGAAGTGCTGCAGGAAGTGCGGGCCAACACCCGGGCCATCCGGCACGCGCTGGCGCAACGGATCAAAAACCAGGTGCGGGTAATTCCGGAATTAATATTTTTCCTCGACGACAGTGCCGAATATGCCGCTCACATGGACAAAGTTATTTCGGGTTTGGATATACCGCCTGCCAGCGAGGACGACGACACCGAGGAGGACATTACCCCTAAATAGACAGATTTCTTTAAATGCAATACGACCCGATTAAACGCGTACTAGGCGATACGTTCAATAAAACTCCTTTCCTGCGCCGCCTTTTTTATAACCTGCTCGATTTATTGCTGCTGCGCACCTGGCACGTACACAAAGAGCTACGGGCCTGGAGCAAAGGTAAAAAAGACAAAGCGTTGAATATTCTGGATGCCGGTTCCGGCTACGGCCAGTATACTTATTATTTGTCAGGCATGAGTACGGGCTGGAAAATATTGGCCGTAGATGTAAAAGAAGAACAGATAGCCGACAGTAACCGGTTTTTTACCCAGATTGGCCGCGGCCGGCAGGTAAATTTTGCGGTAGCCGATTTGGTTACATACCGCCAGCCAAACGCCTACGATTTAGTTTTGTCGGTAGATGTAATGGAGCATATTTTGGAAGATGTGGAGGTATTCCGGAATATTCAGGCCTCGCTGCGGCCGGGCGGTATGCTGCTTATTTCAACGCCTTCTGACCAGGGCGGCTCTGATGTGCACGGCGACGAAGAAGATTCTTTTATTGAGGAGCACGTGCGCGACGGGTACAACATAAACGAAATACAGGATAAATTAAGAACCGCCGGTTTCTCTAAAATTGAGGCTCGCTATTCTTATGGTAAGCCCGGGCAGATTTCCTGGCGCTTATCGATGAAATACCCGATTCTGATGCTGGGCAAATCCAAAGCCTTTTTTCTATTGTTACCGTTTTATTACCTGGTTACTTTCCCTTTCTGCCTCCTGCTCAACTGGCTTGATGCAGACCAGGCGCACCCCACCGGTACCGGCCTGATTGTAAAAGCCTGGAAGTAGAGACCGGTGTTGGGGAAACAGTGTTGTCCCAAATTAATTATTAGAATAATAGCGGATTAAAGCTAAGGCGCTATCAGTGCGGGAGAGGATAATTGAGGTAAACGCCACTGCCCCAATATTCTTTTTTAACTTTTTAGTTTACTTAGCTAAAACATAAATTTCCGGAACCAGTAACTAATCAACGCCAAACCAGTTTGTATACCATGTGCGTGGGTACAACCGTGCCTAAAACAGATATTTTATAAAATGAATGTTCCCCTGCTGATAGCCAAACGTTACTTCCGATCGAAAAAGAAGCGGAATATTATCAGCATCATTTCTAATATTTCGATGATTGGTGTAGCCGTAGGTTCGGCGGCCCTGATTATTGTACTATCGGTGTTTAACGGGCTGGAGGATCTCATCCGGAGTATTTACGGCAGCTTTGACCCGGACCTGCGTGTAACCGCTGTAAAAGGTAAATCTTTTGAAACCAACGCCGCTTTCCTGAATCGAATCCGCAATACGCCCGGCGTAGAATTGCTCACCGAAGTAATAGAAGACAACGCGCTCCTTCGCTACGAAAACCGCCAGAAAGTTATAAAACTGAAAGGCGTAACTAATAATTTTTTCGGCCAGAACAAGATCGACTCCTCCGTGATAGAAGGCGATTACCGGTTGCGGCGTAATGGCTACAATTATGCTTTGCTGGGGCGGGGCGTGCAATACGAGCTTTCGATCCGGGTGCAGAATGCCATTATTCCCATGTACCTGCTTTATCCCAAAAACAAGAAAAAAATCGGTCTTTCGCTTAATCCCGAAGATGCATTTAACGAGAAATCGATTATGGTAGGAGGGGTGTTTGTGATAGAAAAGCAGTACGACGATAATTATGTTTTTGTGCCCATAACCTTTGCCCAGGAATTAATGAATTACGGCGCCCGCAGAACTTCACTGGAAATAAAAGTAAAACCCGGCGAATCGGTTTACCGGGTACAGCAAGGGCTGAAAGCTACGTTAGGGCCCACATTCAATATTCTGAACAGCGATGAACAGCACGTAAGCCTGCTACGGGCAGTTAAGGTCGAAAAGTTATTTGTATTTATCACCTTTGCCTTTATCCTGCTTATTGCCTCCATTAATATTTTCTTTTCGCTCTCGATGCTGGTAATAGATAAGAAAAAAGATATTGCTATTTTAACCGCTATGGGCGCCAGTCCCAAGATAATCCGGAATATATTTTTAGCCGAAGGCGGCCTGGTGGCAGTAATTGGAGCTGTTACGGGCCTGGCAATTGGCCTTTTGGTTTGCTGGGTGCAGCAAACCTACGGCGTTATTTCGATGGGTATGGCAACCGCTCTCGTCGATGCGTATCCGGTTAAAATGCATTTAGCCGATTTTTTACTTACCGGCCTCACCATCATCGTTATTACCCTGCTGGTATCTATTCGCCCGGCTATAAAAGCGGCCGCCATCGATCCTAAAACTACACTCTAAATTAAGTATCTTCTAGGAATAGTAATAGTTTATGTTTTTGCCTGCCGACACTTGGGTAATGATATAATATTTAGTTTCCTCTATGTAAATATTCAAATTTCATAGGCAAACCCGAGTTTTGGTAAAAGAAATTTAGGTAAAAAGCCTTTTTATTGTGGAAAAATATTAATTTGGAG
>JAQBNV010000323.1 GCA_028288395.1 Adhaeribacter sp.
GAAAAATATATTTTTGAATCGTTGGCATGGTGCGGCATACAACTCGATGAAAGTCCTTTGCACGGCGGCCCCCATGCCCCTTACCGGCAGTCGGAGCGCAAACCTATGTACCTGGCTTATGCCCAGCAACTGATAAACGATGGCCATGCCTATTATGCTTTTGATACTGCTGAGGAGTTGGAAGCCATGCGCGAGCGCCTGAAAGCGGCCAAGGTAGCATCGCCCCAGTACAATGCCATTACCCGGCACACCATGCGCAACGCCCTTACCCTGCCCGAAGATGAAGTAAAACAGATTCTGGATAGCGGCGCGCCTTATGTTATCCGTTTAAAAGTGCCCAGGAAAGAAGAAATTCGGGTAAAAGATTTAATCCGGGGTTGGGTAGTAGTACATTCTTCGTCGATTGATGACAAAGTGCTGATGAAATCGGATGGCATGCCGACCTACCACCTGGCCAATATCATAGATGATCACTTAATGGGGATTACGCACGTTATCCGGGGCGAAGAGTGGTTGCCTTCAGCGCCGCTGCACGTACTGCTATACCGTTACCTGGGCTGGGAAAGCACCATGCCTGAATTTGCGCACCTGCCTTTGCTGCTAAAACCCGATGGTAACGGCAAATTAAGCAAACGCGACGGCGACAAACTGGGTTTTCCGGTATTTCCGCTGGAATGGACCGACCCTTTTACCGGCGAAAAATCGAGCGGCTACCGCGAGAGCGGCTATTTACCGGAGGCTTTTATAAACTTTCTGGCCTTTCTGGGCTGGAACCCCGGCACCCAACAGGAACTATTCTCAATGGATGAACTGGTCGAAGCGTTTTCGATTGACCGCATTGGCAAATCGGGGACCCAGTTTGATATTAACAAAGCCCGCTGGTACAACGAGCAATATTTACGCACCAAACCGGATGCCGAACTGGCCAAATATTTATTACAGGATTTAGCCGGAAAAAATATTCCGTGTTCCGAAGATAAAGCTGTTCAGATTGTCCGGGTGATGAAAGAACGGGTTACTTTTCCGCAGGAGTTTTGGCTGGAAGCGCCCTTTTTCTTCCAGGCGCCAACGCAGTACAGCGAGAAAGTAGCCGAAAAGAAATGGACCCAGGCGGCCGTAGCCGTATTCGAAGACTTTAAAAACCAATTACCCGCTTTACAGGAATTTACCGCCGATAATATTAAACAGTTGCTACTCAATACTCTGGAACAGCACCACATGAAAATTGGCCAGGTAATGCAAGCTTTACGCCTGGCACTCACCGGCTTAGAAGCCGGCCCTGATTTAATGGTAATTATTCAGATTATTGGCCCCGCCGAAACAGCCCAACGCATCGAAACGGCCACTACCAGGCTACAGGCTTTTTTGGTAAGTTAAGCTTTTGCCGACCGGGGCAATTCTCCCGGCCAGTGCATTACTTAGATTATCCTTTTATATTTTAATTCCAAATAAAGACCCGCTTCATCCATTAGGCGGGTTTTTTCGTTTCAGTTTAGATACGTATGTAATAGCAGCAACAATACTACCTTAAACCGGTTTGATTTACTAATGAGTTACCCGGTTAAGCGTATGCCGGCTATTACTGTGTTTTCAGGTATATAAATTATTAACCAATATGGCAAAGAAGAAGAAAACAACCGAAAAAAAGGCCCGGGTTCACAAAGATCTCGAAGGCTTCGAAATAAAAATAAACCCGCTGGGGGAAATAACTTCTAATTTCGACATTGACCAGATAAACAAGTTTTTGGACAAGAACGTGTACGACAAAAAACTGGTTAACAAAGACGACGAGGAGGAGGAATTTCTGGTGCAAGACCAGGAAGAAAATGAAGAAAACGAAGACGATTTTCTTAAAAATATAGATGACGAGGAAAAGGAAAATTTACCGCCCAAGCCCAAAGGTAAAAAGTAAATATTATTAACTTGCGATTGGCAAAACCCTCATAAGTAATTATACCTGCTTATATCCGATAATACCTCAACCTAAAAAATAAAACTATGCGTTCGCACGAAATAGAATACCGCATTATGGGCAATGATATCCAGGTGCTGGAAGTAGAACTCGACCAAAACGAAACTGTAATAGCCGAAGCCGGCGCTATGGTGTACATGGAAGATGGCATTACTTTCGAAACAAAGATGGGCGACGGATCGGAACCCGATCAGGGCTTTATGGGCAAATTATTTTCGGCGGGCTCCCGCCTTATTACCGGCGAATCGTTGTTTATGACCCACTTCTCGCACCGGGGCCGTAACCTCAAAAGCCGGGTTGGTTTTTCGGCGCCTTACCCCGGCACCATTATGCCCGTAGATTTAAGTCAGATCCCGAATGGTTTAATTGTGCAGAAAGATGGCTTTTTAGCCGCTGCATTAGGTACCAAAATAAATGTTCATTTTAACAAACGTATTGGCGCTGGCTTTTTTGGGGGCGAAGGCTTTATTTTGCAACGCCTCACCGGCGATGGACTAGCCTTTGTGCATGCTGGGGGCACCATTATAGAAAAACGCCTGAATAATGAAACGTTGCGGGTAGACACCGGTTGCGTAGTAGCCTTTGAAAGTGGTATCGACTTTGATATTCAGCGGGCGGGTGGCCTGAAATCCATGATATTCGGGGGCGAAGGCTTGTTACTGGCTTCTTTAAGCGGCTCGGGCCGGGTATGGTTGCAATCGATGCCGGTGAAAAAACTAATTGAAGCGTTGATGCCGCGCGGCCAGAATGCCAATAAAGAAGGGGGCCTGCTCAGCAGCTTTTTAGAATAAAATCCGGAGGCTCAGTCCATAATAAGTATTGGCTTAGGTTAACGTTAGACTTATACCAGAAGCGTCCCGGCAAAACTGTTTTGCCGGGACGCTTCTTTTACTTTGGAAATAATACCTTGTAAGTAAGCTTCAGATTACAGCATGCAAGCAAAGTCAACTGGTGTCCAAACAACCTTCGTGTTTTTAATATTTTTGCTCTCCTCGGGTTTATCACTTAAATAAAACAACAACTCTCCCGCACAATTAAAAACCGGTGTA
>JAQBNV010000336.1 GCA_028288395.1 Adhaeribacter sp.
GGGTCATCATGTTTACGCGCCACATTTCCCGGCCGGTTCCGGCGAAAGTAGCTGAGTTGGGTTCTTTCATTTTCCACTCAGTCAGCACCCATTGCAAGGTTACCTTTAACGTATCGGCAAAGGCAAAATCAGCGGGGGCCGCATTCGCTTTTTCGGTGTGGGTGGTGTAGAAGAGGCCATTTTTATAAAACTCGGGATGAAAGGCAAAGCTACCAAAACCAGTAGCCAGTCCCGGCTGGGGAATAAAGCCCGGACGCTCTTTTGTAATATCCATGAATACCCGCAACTTATTATTTTCCATCTCATAGATCAAGCCGCGCAATTCCTGAATAAAGTGGCGTTCTTTTTTACCATTGCTTAATACCCGCATTTTATTAATCCGGGCCAAAGGTACTTTTTGGGCCGTGGCAGGTGCCGTTAATAATTCTTCCAGCATTAAATTTAAACCTGCTTTCGGTATTTTATCCGGGATGGGGTCTTTCAACACTTCCCCTAAATGGGCAGTGCTCACTTCTTCGGCCGGAATATTTTTGTTTTTATGGATATAAGAAACCAAGGCCTGAATATCAGCTTCGTTTAATTGCGGAAAAGGCGGCATATATTGGTTATATTCTTCTAAAAGCCGCCGGGCCCGGTTATCGCCACTTTGAATTACCTCCGGAGCATTCCGGATAAACCTGGTTATCCAACTGTGGGGAACATCGGCGGTTAATCCGGCCAGGTTAGGACCTATTCCTTTCTGCTTGAAACTATGACAAGCTGTGCAGTTATTCTGAAATAATTGCTGCCCTTTGGCTATCACTTCTTTATCCGTGGAATAAGGGCTGGTATTTTGGAGGGGTTGGGCCTGCGGAGAACTTTCCGGATTTTGCGCCTGATTATTTACCGGGGCAGCCTGATTACCGGTGGTCTGAATTGGTTTGGGCGCACAAGTGGTGAATAAAAACAGGGTTATATAAACCAGGAACTGGCTTAAATTGATTTTCTTAAACATATATAAATAAAGTATCGGAGCTTAATGCAGGCTTTTGAAACCAGATAGGCGATGAAAATACCCGGTCTTCCGCACCCAATATACAATTTATTCATAATTAGTCAGAATTAATACCAAATGCTTCCGCGGGCAACTGTTTTTTTTCAGGCCAGTTATTTGGTGGTATTCAGGAGCTGATGCTACGGTTAAAGTCCTGGCAAATTAACAGTTCCACTATCATTTTGCCAGGATTTTCACTAGAGGAGCATTCTGTTCTCATACACCATCCCCTTTCCTTCTTTAAAGAAGCTTTTTACCTGTTTTGCGAAAGTCCTTTATGCTTTGTTTTTGACCGATAACTGATACTTTAGTAAACAAGTGGTTTGGTTCAGTTTACCGGCCGGGCCGGGCTGCTATCAGCTTCCCTTTAGACCGTGCTGGCAAAGTTGCGAATAGCACTTAGTGTTTCCTGCGGGCGTTCAAACATCCCCATGTGGCCGGTATCGGCGAGAAAAAGCGTGTGCGAAATTTTAGGCAAGTGGCATTGCTGCAATACCTGCGCCAAGGTAACGGCCTGATCCTGCTTGCCCGCAATAAATAAGAAAGGAAAATCCACCTCCGAAAGTACCTGGGTTCGGTCGGGTCGGTCGCGCATGGCTTTCAAGGTACCAGTAATGGCTTCCGGCGCTACATTTTTACCGATAGTGGTTAGTTGCTGGATGGCAGCCTGCTGGCTGTTCCGGTTTCCTTCGTAAAACAAAGGTGCCACAAACGTTTCCATAAATTTCTCTACTCCCTGCTTCCGGATAAATTCGATGGTTTTATCGCGGCCTTCCTTTTTCTCCTGGGTATCGGGCAAAGCGCTGGAATGAAACAGAACTACTCCCAAAAGGTAAGCGGGATATTTTTCGGCAAAAGCCATAGCGGTGTAACCGCCCATAGAATGCCCAATTAATACACACGTATCTATCTGCAAAAAGTCTAAAGCCTCCCGGACAAAATCGGCATTATCATCTATCGAATAATCCTGGCCCGAAACGGAATGCTGCCCATGGCCGGGCAAATCCAATAAAACCACCCGGTACTCCGACTGCAAGGGCAAAGTAAAGGCGGTCCAGATTTCCTTGTTTTCACAAAAGCCATGTAAAAATACCAGAACTTTACCCTTGCCACCCAAATCGGCTATAGTAGATGAATCTAATTTATGCTCCATAAAATAAAATATTTTGTTAATCAAAAGAGCCGGTAATTTATTTAAAATACCGGCTCTTTATTAATCTTTTTACTAATTATCTTAGGCTTATACTTTTACCAGTTGCATTATCCATTGCCGCACGGTCCGTTCAATACCGGTTGGGTCGATGCCGCATTCGCGGTGCAGTTCCAGTTGGGTACCGTGCTCAAAAATAGCATCCGGAATACCTAAGCGTTTTACCGGATTGGTATATTGGTTATCGGCCATAAACTCTATTACGGCGCTGCCAAAACCACCCGGCAAACAACCATCTTCCAGGGTAATTATTTTATCGTATTTCCGGCAGATCTCGTGTAATAATTTTTCGTCCAGGGGTTTTACAAACCGCATGTCATAGTGGCCGGCGTTAATATTTTCTTTTTTCAGGTTCTTACAGGCTTCTACGGCATAATTACCAATGTGGCCAATGCTCAGAATTGCCACTTCTTCTCCTTCCTGTACCAAACGGCCGGTGCCAACAGCTATCTCTTTCAGGGGCGTACGCCATTCGGGCATTACGCCTTCGCCGCGGGGGTAGCGGATAGTAAACGGCCCCATATCGGGCTGACTGGCCGTAAACATCAGGTTCCGGAGTTCGGCTTCGTTCATGGGCGCCGATACCACCATATTGGGGATGCAGCGCATATAAGCCATGTCGTAATTGCCGTGGTGCGTAGGGCCATCGGCCCCGGAAAAGCCGGCGCGGTCGAGGCAAAACACCACGTTTAAGTCTTGCAGGCACACATCATGAATAACCTGATCGTAACCACGTTGCATAAAGGTGGAATAAATATTGCAGAACGGAATGAGACCCTGGGTAGCTAAACCCGCTGAAAAGGTAACGGCGTGCTGCTCGGCAATACCCACATCAAAGGCCCGATCCGGCATGGCAGCCATCATAATATTAAGCGAACTACCCGATGGCATAGCCGGGGTTACGCCCATTATTTTATCGTTTTGCTGGGCCAGTTCTACCATGGTATGGCCAAACACATCCTGGTACTTGGGCGGCTGGGGTTTATCGTGCTGTACCCGGTAAATTTCGCCGGTTATTTTATCGAAGGTACCAGGAGCATGCCACTTGGTCTGGTCTTTCTCGGCCAGGGCAAAACCTTTTCCTTTCACGGTGAGGCAATGTAATATTTTAGGACCCGGAATATCTTTCAGATCGTTTAAAACCGAGGTAAGGTGGTTGATATCGTGGCCGTCGATGGGCCCGAAATAGCGAAATTTAAGCGACTCAAATAAATTGCTTTGCTTCAGGAGAGCGGCTTTGATACCACTTTCTACCTTGGAGGCAATAAACTGGGCGTTGGGTCCAAACTTGCTGATTTTACCTAATAAATTCCAAACCTCATCGCGCAGCTTGTTGTAGGTGCGGGAGGTGGTTATATCGGTTAAATATTCTTTCAGGGCACCTACATTCGGGTCGATGCTCATGCAATTGTCGTTGAGTACCACCAGCAGGTTCGCATTGGCCACTCCGGCGTGGTTCAGGGCTTCAAAAGCCATACCGCCCGTCATGGCGCCATCGCCGATTACGGCAATGTGCTGCCGGTTTTGCTCGCCTTTGTACTGCGAAGCCACCGCCATACCCAAAGCTGCCGAAATAGAAGTAGAAGAATGCCCCACCCCAAAGGTGTCGTACTCACTTTCCTTGCGCTTGGGAAACCCCGATAAGCCTTTGTATTTGCGGTTGGTATGAAATTGGTCCCGGCGCCCGGTTAATATTTTGTGGCCGTAAGCCTGATGGCCCACATCCCAGACGAGTTGGTCGTAAGGCGTCTGAAAAATATAATGCAGGGCAACCGTAAGTTCCACCACCCCCAAACTAGCCCCAAAATGACCACCGTAGATAGAAACATTATCGATAATATATTGCCGAAGTTCCTGGCTAACCTGTAGCAACTGCTCCGGCTTTAGTTTACGCAGGTCGGCGGGCGAATCAATGGCGGCTAAAAGCTCTCCGGGTTGTATGATCATGAGCAGAAAGTTATTTTACATAAGGAACAAGCACGTATCTTACTTGTTCAAAAAATGCAATAAATTGTTCTAAAGAAATAACTGGCAAAAGTAAAAATAAATTTCTTAACCATTACTATCCTTTCCGCTCCCCATCTCTTATGGGCAGGTTCTTCCGCCGCTGGCACTACCTTTTCTTACTACTTATCCGGTTGCTTTCGGGCCCTGCTAATTAAAAACTATATTTTTCTATATGGTAAACGCCCGATTTAAAGTTTGGTTTAGCTGGCAAATAAAATTAAATACTTAAATAATTTTTCAAACCAACCAGGTTCAGGACGGGTCTTAGAATATATTATTAACATTTTGCCGCATATTTTCTTTAATTTTGAGTTTATTACTTTTAAGCCTTGCCTACTTAAAGCCGATTGTGTGAGTTTCGAGATTAAATTACCGCTTTTTGAAGGACCTTTCGATTTGTTACTTTTCTTTATTGAACGGGACGAATTAGATATCCATGACATTCCGATTTTTAAAATCACGAATGATTTTATGGCGTATGTTACCGAGTTGGAGGCATTAAACCTGGAAGTAGCCAGCGAATTTATTTTAATTGCGGCCACCCTGATGCGCATCAAAGCCAAATTATTACTGCCCCGCACCGAAAAAGATGATCAAGGAAACGAAATTGATCCCCGCCAGGAACTGGTACAACATTTGCTCGAATACAAAAAATACAAAAATGTATTAGGAGATTTGGCACGGCTGGAAGAAAAAAGACTGATGATGGAAACCCGGGGCAATATTCCGGATGAACTGCA
>JAQBNV010000351.1 GCA_028288395.1 Adhaeribacter sp.
AGTACCTGGCCGCAAGCAGGCGTTTTGTGCTTCGTAGGGTAGGAAATCTATTAATAACTACTTTGGCAAAAAGAATATCTAATAAGGCTGAAAATTTAGTTTTTAAATAAAAGAAATTGGCACTGGCTAACCATACTCTAAATGCACTATAGCGCTTTTCAGTTTAATACGTTAGCACCAACCCAAAAAATAATGAAACACAACGTTATATCAATTCGGCCATTCATCGGCGCAAAAGACTTTGAACTGTCCCGGAATTTTTACCGGGAATTGGGTTTTCAGGAAAGCATTCTGTCCCAAAATATGTCTTTTTTCAAAACCGACGGATTGGGATTTTATTTACAAGATGCGTACGTCCGGGATTGGATTGATAATTCCATGATTTTTTTAGAAGTTGAAGATGTGCGCCGCTATTGGGATGAACTTTTAGCTTTAAACCTGACAACTAAATATAAAGGGGTAAAACTAATCCCAATACGAGAATATGATTGGGGAAGAGAGTGTTTTATGCACGACCCAGCTGGAATCCTCTGGCACTTTGGAGAATTTTTTAATTAAGGTGTCTGTAAATTATAATCAGCTTTACTTGGGTTTTAACCAATAAAACCATTGCCTCCCTTAACTAAAAAGCTTCATTCCTTTACTGGTTAATTTACTTACAAAAAGCCAGGACTAAATCGGTAGATGCATAATTATTCAGAACGGCATTAGCCCCCCTTTCAGCATAAAGCAATGTGCTCTACATTATAAGAGTTCTTTCACGCTTCTATCCGTGCCGGCATGATACCCTTCCACAAAAAGGTGTTTTACTCCGGTAGTTCATCCAGTCTGTTTCTTTGCTGGTTTTTATCTAACGGCTTGTCAATAATAAAATAATATAGTATCAGGCTTAAGGCACCCAGCATAATACCCAAGGGCACCCCAATGGCATAGCCGTTTACCCGCCCCATTACATCGCCCAGCACCATTCCGAGCACCACCGAGAAAATAACCATGCCGTATTTCAGGTTGGTGCGGCGCGGTTTAAAGGTATTGGGGTCCAGACCGCTCTGAATCAGGGCCAGGCGTTCGCGGGTGCGGGAAGTAAAATAGAGGTAAAAAATGCCAAATATGGTTCCGAAAAAAAGGATGGCGAGAACCAGGATAACGAGAATATTAAATTTGAGCAAAGTGGATACCTCAGGCATGGCTTTTATTATTTAAAGGGTTCAGCGGCTTTGACGCCGTGGCCGTTGGGGCGGTTACAGATTATATAAATAAATATTTTTAACTTATAGGTTGTAACCGCCTGCTTATCAGCGGCGTCAAAGTGCAAAATGGCTATACCGGACGAAACCCAGCTGATTCTGAATATAGTGCGCGGCGATACCGCGGCGTATGCTTCTCTGGTAAACCGTTATCAGGGTATGGCTTTTAAAATCGCGTTTAAAATTATGCAAAGCCGCGAATCTGCCGAGGAAGTTGCCCAGGATGCCTTTCTGAAAGCCTTTCAGGGCCTGGCTGGGTTTAAGCAGGAAGCTAAATTTTCGACGTGGCTTTACCGGATAGTCTATACCACCGCTATTTCGCGGACCCGCCATAAGCAATTACCAACCCAGCCACTGGTTCCCGGCGAAGAAATGGCAGCCGTAAATATTGCTGATACCCAGGAACAGTTAAAACAATTAATAGCTGCCGATCGCCGGGTTTACCTGGCTGCAGCCCTGGCAACCCTGCCGGCCACCGAACAATTGCTAATAAGCTTGTTTTATGAGCACGAACATAGTGTGGCCGAGATAGCCCAGATTACCGGTTTAACTCCGTCTAATATAAAGATAGGCATGCTCCGGGCCCGCCAGAAACTATACGCGGCACTTTGCCAAAACTTGAAAAAAGAAGTAAAAGAATTATTATGAAAGAGCAGCCCGGATTGCCGCACGACCTTTTTTTGAACCAGATGCTACCGGAAATAGCTAATCCGGCTCCTTCTGTTCGTTTTAAAACGAATGTAATGCAGGCAATAACAGCAGCGGCAAGCAATCAGGCCCGTCTATCAAAACCTTTAATTTCGCGGCAAGTTTGGCAACGGCTAAGTTTGGGTATTGGGTTGTTATTGCTGCTACCCTTGGGAGTGGCAATATTTTACCTCAACCGGTGGTCAGAAATATTCCAGGTCGGGATCGCCCTTTCTTTGTCTGAGCGTATAGCGCTGCCCACTTCGGGCCTACCTTCCCTGATTAGTTGCCTTCCGCAGGTGGCGGTAATCACGGGTGTTTGTTTTGTTATTTTGCTCCTCGATAGGTTTTATCAACGGTTGCAATCACGTTAATCTGCGGGTTCTGGCAGATAGAAGCATGTATATTTCGGAGCCAGGTTAGTTTATAGGGTTAGACTTTTGTTAAACGTTTTTGCATCCGCCCGAGCGCGTCTTCTGACGGCCGGGACGAATGCAAAACATAAATTACTTGTATTTTTTGTAAAAATTATTTAGATTTCCAGGATTGATATTAATTAACGCACCAGAATTTTAGCTACCAGCACTTTACCGTTGGATGCATCGGTGCAGCGGATAATGCACATATCTTTTAATTTATCCGTAACACTAGCCGGAATAATTAAAGAAATATTATTCCCTTCCATTTCTATGGTTTGTTTATGCAACTGCCGGCCATAAACATCTATCACTTCCAGCACATACTGCCGTTTGGCTGTTCCTTGTAAATAGATATTCAGGATATTAGGAGCGGCTGTCGAATTAGGATACACATTTAAATTAAAAACAATGGCTTTGGTAGTGACATCAATAATAGCGGCGTAAGTAAAAGTGCCATCTGTATCGGTTTGCTTTAAGCGGTAGTATACAGTGCCAGCCGGGGCAAATTTATCGGTGAAAGCGTAAGCTAAAAGGGTACTACTGTTGCCGGCTGCTTTTATAACGCCCAGGGGCCGGAAGTTTGTCCGCTGGTTTCCTGCGACACAGTAGTCAATCTCTTTTGCGTGCCATCTGGTTTTATACACTCCTTCTGCTTACCTTTAATCCTAAGCCATACTGCTTTTAAATTGATATTATGAAATTGTTATTCAGCTACCTGAAAGGATACCGGCCCCTGATTTTCCTGGCTTTACTGCTGGCGACTATCAACCAGGTATTCTCGCTGCTCGACCCGCTTATCTTGCGCAAAATAATAGATGATTATGCCACCGCTGCCGTTACCCAAAAGCTACAGATAAGCACCATCGAGTTTTTTAAAGGCGCGGGTACTTTAATATTGCTGGCAATGGGCGTAGCCATGGTGTCGCGGATTGCCAAAGCGTTTCAGGATTATTATGTAAATGTGATTACCCAACGGCTGGGTGCTCAGATATATTCCGATGGGCTGCGCCATTCCCTGGATTTGCCTTATTCGGTTTTTGAAGATCAGCGCAGCGGCGAAACCCTGGGAATTCTGCAAAAAGTACGCACCGATGTCGAGAAGCTGGTTTCTAATTTTATTAACGTCCTGTTTACTTCCCTAATCGGTATTATTTTCGTGATGGTGTATGCCCTAAATGTGTACTGGGTAATTGCGCCGGTTTACTTTTCGGCGGTGCCTATTCTGGGTATATTAAGTTCGGTGCTGAGTAAAAAAATCAAAGTAATCCAAAAAACCATTGTGGCCGAAACCACGGCCCTGGCCGGCGCTACTACCGAATCGCTCCGGAATATTGAGCTGGTAAAAAGCCTGGGCCTGGCCCAGCAGGAAACCCAACGCCTGAACAACACCACCGACAAAATATTAAAGCTGGAGCTGAAAAAAGTGCGCTACATCCGGAGCCTTAGTTTTATTCAGGGGACCTGCGTAAACTTGCTGCGCAACGTTATTTTGCTCCTGATGCTGTACCTGGTGTTTACCAACCGCATTACCGTCGGTGATTTTATTTCCATGTTTATTTATTCGTTCTTTATTTTCGGGCCGCTGCAGGAATTAGGCAATATTATTAATATTTACCGCGAAACGCAGGTGTCGCTGGATAACTTTCAACGGATAATGGATACGCCTAAAGAAGCCCGACCAACCCATCCGGTTCCCTTGGGTAACATCCGGACGCTGGCTTTCGAGAACGTGAATTTCAAGCACCAGACGGCCAGCAACAAAGCCCTGGACGGCATCTCTTTCGAAACCCAGTTAGGCGAAACCATTGCGTTTGTGGGGCCGTCAGGTTCTGGCAAAACCACGCTCGTTAAATTATTGGTGGGTTTGTACAAGCCCGAGCAAGGGCGCATTCTGTATAACGGTATCCCGGGCGAAAACCTGGATTTAGACCAGTTGCGCGAACAGATTGGCTTTGTAACCCAGGATACCCAGTTATTTGCCGGTACCATCCGCGAAAATTTATTATTTGTAGCGCCCCAGGCCTCCGATGCCGATTGCCTCGATGCCCTCCGGAAGGCGGCCTGCAACTCTTTGCTCGCCCGCGCCGACAAAGGCCTGGATACGGTAATTGGCGAAGGCGGGGTAAAGGTTTCGGGCGGGGAGAAGCAGCGCCTGTCGATTGCCCGGGCCTTGCTGCGCAACCCCGCTTTGCTCGTATTCGACGAGGCTACCTCGGCGCTCGATTCTTTAACCGAAGAAGAAATAAGCAAAACCGTGCGGGACGTATCTAACAGCGAAAACCACATGACCATCCTGATTGCCCACCGGCTCTCTACGGTGCTGCACGCCGATCGTATTTACGTGCTGGAGCGGGGCCGGGTAGCCGAGGCTGGGAAACACCTGGATTTAATCGAGCAAAAAGGCTTGTACTACGCCATGTGGCGGCAGCAGATTGGCGAACGGCATGCTGCGAAAGAAAAGCCCGCGACACCAGCTGTTATGGGTTAATATTTAATAAATTAAAAACTGATTCTAAACGTAAAAATAGTTATGAAAGAACAAAACTATCGGAACCACCGGCAGGTGGTGCCCCTGTATCATGTGGTTACAGTCCTGATTTTACTGGCGTTAATTGGGGGCGCGGCACGCAACCTGTACCAGAGCTGGAACCGCGAAACCTTTTACGAGGCGGCATTACTCCTGCTGGTATCGCTGCTATTTTGCTTTTATCATTATTTTGCCCGCACATTTGCTTTAAAGGCCCAGGACCGGGCCATTCGGGCCGAAGAAAGTCTGCGGCAGTTTGTTTTATCCGGCAGCTTGCCCAATCCGCGTCTGCACCTGAAGCAAATAATTGCCCTTCGTTTTGCCTCCGACGAAGAAGTAATCCCGTTGGCCCAGCGAGCCGTGGCCGAAAACCTGTCGCCGGATGAAATAAAGAAAGCTGTTAAAAACTGGCGGCCCGATTATCACCGGGTTTAACTGGTTATGCGTCTGGTAAGGTTAATTATTTAAAAAATAGCCTGGTGTTTGTTTTTAGTCTGCCAGGATAAGAATTAATGGTGGGGCTGCTTAAAAGTTACTTCAGGAAAACAGTTTTATTTGCTTTCGCCGATTCTTTCGCTGCTTCCAGAATTTCTACTACAGTAATATTAACGGGTAGTTCGTGTAAATCATTTTTATCGAGCTTTAACCGACCACTTACCACGGCCGCCAGTAAAGAAAAAGGATCGGTATAAGGTTCAGGGCGTGGTTCCAGCTTTAAGGTTGTTTCAGGTGATTTCTCTTCCAGCCGCTGCCGGACGGTTGTGGCATTCATGGCAACGGCATATCCCTTGTCGCCATACACTTCCATGTCCTTGCGCGCAAAGGTCCAGTTCCAGGAACCCTGAATAATACATTGGGCTTTAGGGTATTGCAGAATAATGGATGCTTCGTCGTCTACTTTTGTATAAATAGCTGGTTTGTTCTGGTGCACAACGGCAGTTATCGAAACCGGTCTTTCACCTTTCATAAGCCAGGTCATCAGGTTGGCGCCGTAGCAGCCGAAATCAGTTAAAGCACCGGCTCCGTTTTTTACCGGGTCGGTTAATATTTCCAAAAACGCTTTACTAACCCCGATTTCTTTAGGTCCCTGGTGTCCATCGTTTACCATTACTTTCCGGATTTCTCCTAATTTGCCTTCCTTAAATAAATTATTAACATGCTGATTACTGGCATACCAGGAGGTTTCAAAATTAGTCAGGACATGAATATTATTTTTCAGCGCCAGCACTTGTATTTCTTTCGCATCGGCAAAGGTGGTGGCCAGTGGCTTTTCTACCATCACATGAATTTTTCTGGGGGCACAGGCTCTCACTACCATAATATGCTCATTTATGGCCCCAAAGGCCGAAACTGCTTCCGGCTTAACGCCGTCGAGCATTTTAGGCAGGTCGTTGAAAAACAATTTTGAGCTAAGTTTATATTTCTGA
>JAQBNV010000427.1 GCA_028288395.1 Adhaeribacter sp.
GCGGCTATAACCGTCACCGGGCTTTTTATAAATATCTGCAAATCAGCAGAAAGCGTTTTTCTTTAAGCAAGTGGCTAAGCCTTTAATGCCCCTGATGCCTACTGGTTTTGGTCATCCTTTGCGCAAGAAATTTCTGCTCTGGCACAAACTGGCGCATAAAATTCAGAAAAGCCCGCGGCAAACCTTCCTGAACTTTACGGCCATGGATCACCGATTACACCAGTTACTTCTTCAGCCCGCACCCGACGAAGCCACTCCTCTGCTCCCCTTAACCGGCAGCACCGATTGGCTCGGCTGGTGCCTTCGCCACGATCAGCACCAATATCTGGTCTCGGATGTATTGGCTATTACCGATCAGGCGGCCATGCAGCATTCCCTGGAAGTACGGACGCCTTACCTCGAAAATCACTTAGCCATGTTTCTGACCGGCATTTCGCCCGAGGTTTTATTCCGGCACGGACAAAAATGGATTCTGAAAGATTTGCTGGCCCAACACCACGGAAAAGAATTTATCGGCCGTTCGAAAGAAGGTTTTGGCATGCCCTTAGGCCGGTGGTTACGCAAGCTGCCAAATCAGTGGTTCCTGGCCGAATTGCAGCAAGCTGATCATATCATTTTTACCTATATCGACTATACCGGCACCCAAATATTGCTTCAGAAACACTTGCGTGGTCAGCATGATTTCAGCACCGAGCTTTGGGCCTTAATCGTGCTGGCCAAATGGCTGCAACATAATTTTGGCTGATGAATATTTTATACATCCACCAATATTTCCGGCAACCTGCCCAGGGTGGTGCCTTGCGCTCTTATTACCTGGCCAAAGCACTGGTAGAAGCGGGTCATGCGGTTACTTTGATAACCGCTTCTGATGGCCCTGCCTATTACCAGGAAAAGGTAGCCGGCATCCAGGTGCACTATTTGCCCGTAGCTTACGACAACAGCTTCAGTTCTCTCCGTAGAATATTTTCCTTTTTAAGTTTTACCTACCGGAGCCTTCGACTGGCATGGGGCTTCAAAAATATTCAATTGTGTTACGCTACCTCTACCCCGCTCACCGTAGGTTTGGTAGCTTTGGTTCTGAAGAAATTAAAGAATATTCCTTATTACTTCGAAGTGCGGGATTTATGGCCGGAAGCCCCGATTCAACTGGGCTATATTCGGCCCAGATGGCTGCAGCGCCTGCTCTACGCTTTTGAACATTATTTGTACCGGCAAGCGGACAAAATAATTGCCCTTTCGCCGGGCATCATGGCCGGCATTACGCCGCATAAACCAGCGGCGGCCATCAGCCTGTTACCAAACATCGCTGATTGTACTTTTTATACTCCCGGAAGCCCCGCCCGTCATAATTTCGACGATCCGTTTTATATTTGCTATACCGGTACTTTAGGGAGGGCCAACCGGTTAGCCTTTTTATTAGCCGCCGCCGGGGCCTGCCAGGCGGAAGCTTTGCAGCAGGTAAAATTTATGGTATCAGGTACCGGCGCTGAAGCAGCTGCACTGCAACAATTGGCTAATGAGCTAGGATTAAAGAATATTACCTGGACTGGCCCGCTTAACCGAAACCAGGTACGTCAATATCTAAGCAGAGCCCATGCCACTTATACTTCTTTTGATACACAACCGGTGCTAGAAACCAATAGTCCAAATAAATTTTTCGATTCGCTGGCGGCCGGCAAGCTGACGCTTGTAAATACCAAAGGTTGGCTACAACACTTGGTAGAAACCCATGCCTGTGGTTTTTATGCCGATCCGGAAAAGCCGCAGGAATTTGTACAAAAACTTCGGCCTTACCTTCAAAACCAAGCCTTACTCCTGAGCGCCCAGCAACAAGCCCGGAATCTGGCAGAAAGCACCTTTTCCCGCGAAAAAATAACCCAGGCTTTCGTTCAAATTTTCAGGAAGCCAGGTTCCTCACGAATTTAATGGTAAAAGTAGAGCGCATTTACCAATAACGGTACCTCCGTAGAATAAAACAGGTCCGTCATTCACCTGCAAATATCAAGCAGCGGGTTGGGAAAATCCGTTTCTTTACAGATTCTGCAGTTTAATTGCGCTTGGGTTTATACTTCGATTGGGTAAATATTTTCTGAGCATTAGTTTCGGCCATTAACTGGGTTAAGGTTACCTGTGGATTTTCGGCCATATACTTCTTCACTATTTGCCAACCTACCCAGGTAGCAATGCGACCCGGGCAACGGGCGCTAATTTCCGGAACATTGGGCCGTTCGCCGGTATATTTATTTACCTTAAAATGGCTCGTTTCAAACAGTAGGCTCTTCTCGATAAAGTGCGCCCATATTTTTCCTTCGTTATACGTAATATCGGCCATTTGCTGGTCGGTATATCCGATAATCAACGAATCGGAAGTACAGGGCATCATTTGTTTCGTGAAATAATAGGATTTACCGTAGTTCACCATTTCGGCCAGCATGGTATTGTTGGGGTCGGTTTTATTATATTTCGACGAGATGAGGGTAACCAGGGCGGGTACAATATTTTCCTTTTCGTAGCGGGTCAGCACGTAATCGGGTTGCTGCGGCCGGTAGCTGGCTTTTTTTCCGGCAAAATAATCGATACCAATTACTACCAGGCTATCCGACAAAAATATATCCGGACCTAACAAACCGCTCACAAACGTATTAACCTTGGGTACTAAAAAATTGGGGTAATAATATCTAAGGTGTTTAAAAGCATTGGTCAGATCTTGTTGCACATCGGCCATGTCGCCAAACCGTTGCCCGGTCTCCTGCGCAAACTGCTGCAGGCTTGGTTCGCGGGTAAGCTTCAGCAACGAACCTGTTAGTTCCTCTTCCGATGAGTACTGGCGCCGCTGCAGGTATTCCTGCGTAAAAACAGGGTGCTGTTGCAAAAAATATTCGATTTCCTTTTCGTTTTTAAAACCATAAAATGGCTTTTCTAATCGTTCTAATTCAACTTTTACATCCAGGCTGGCAATGGCCGGATCTATCTCACATTTTGGCTGGCGGCAACTAAGAATAAAAAGAAAAGTAAAAAGAAGTGCTATTTGTTTACACATGAACTAAGTACATTTGGACAAAATTAGAAACGATTTTTATAACGGTATAAATATTAGCCCTTAATTTAATTCTTATTTTATGAAAAAAATTACCTTAGTTGCTTTCCTCTTTTTAATTAGCGGTTCGGCTTTTGCGCAGTGGGAGATTGGTATAAAGCTAACACCTTCTATTGCTTCCAACCGGGTAGTAGCACCCGATGATTTAGGTTTTAAAAGCCTTAATGCTAAAACCCACTTTGGCGGCGGGGTAATTGCCGATTATTTTTTCCGGGAAAATTATGCACTTAGTACCGGTATTATTTACAATACCCGCGGGGCTGGCGTTTCTTACCTCGATCCGAACAGCAGCAGCAACCAACGCAAATCAGATGAGTTTGCCATTCAGTACCTGGAGATTCCGATCACCTTGAAACTGTATACCAACGAAATTGGCACCGATATGAAGCTATACTTTCAGGCGGGCGGAT
>JAQBNV010000475.1 GCA_028288395.1 Adhaeribacter sp.
AAAGATGGTTAAGATGTTTATCCAGCGACCGGTGCTCTCACTGGTTATATCGCTGATTATTAACCTATTGGGCGCGTTGTCGCTCTTCAATTTGCCGGTTACGCAGTTCCCAGATATTGTTCCACCCTCGGTAACGGTAACGGCCAAATATACCGGTGCCAACGCCGAAGTTTGTACCAAGGCCGTGGCTACCCCGCTCGAAAGAGCCATTAACGGCGTACCGGGCATGACGTACATGTCGTCGGTATCGAGTAACAACGGTGTTACCCTCATTCAGGTATTTTTTGAAGTAGGTACCGACCCTGATCTGGCGGCGGTAAACATCCCGCTTGGAAAGGCCTGGTATTTATCCGATAGTCGTTGACGCGTTAGAAATTACCGGTTTAAACAAATAATTTTTAAAGCGTTAGGTAAAAAATAAAAATATCCTTATTTTTGCAGTCCAAATCGAAATCAGCCTTTTATTAAATATTAGTACCCATGAAAAAAGATATTCATCCGCAATACCGCGAAGTAGTATTTCAGGATACATCCAGTGATTTTAAATTTATTACGCGTTCTACCATGACTTCCGGTGAAACCATTACCATGGAAGATGGCAAAACATACCCGGTTATTAAAGTTGAAGTTTCTTCTGCTTCTCACCCGTTTTATACTGGTAAGAACATCTTTGTGGATACTGCCGGCCGGGTAGAAAAATTTCAGAAGCGCTACGCGAAAAAATAATTTCTTTAGCCTTCAATTTATCAAAAGTCTTCCTGTTTATCGGGAAGACTTTTTTATTTTTGTGTCATGAATATTATCCTTTTCGACGATAAGTTAATTCGCCCGAACCTATTGCCGCTTACTTTTACCCGACCGGTAGCCCAAATCAGAACCGGTATCTTAACCATCGCCGAAAAGTGGGGGCATTATTTTAAAAATAAGATTTCGTACCTGACGCAGGATTATCTGCAAAAGAAATTTAATAATCCAATCAGCAGTGAGACGGGTAATATTTATGTAAACGGCGCTATTTGTCCGGATGTGCAATTGGTAATAAAGATCCGGAAGTTGCAGCCGGGTAAGGTTATTTTTAAACAAGGCACCCTGGTAGCCTATCATGCTGGTAACGGGCAATTTAATTCGCTGGCCGAACTGCACAATCATCCTTTTGAGAAAGCCGGCGAGTATAGCGAAGATATTTATTTTATAAGAGAGCTCTGGCATATTTTTCAGAACAACGGCCAGCAAATTCGCAACGATTACGCCATCCTTACTTCAGGCCGCATAAGCCAACCTATTACCGATCCCCACACCCTGACGTATAACCCGGAGAATATTTTTCTGGAAGAAGGCGTAGAATTGCGCGCAGCTATTTTAAATGCTTCGGACGGGCCCATTTATTTAGGTAAAAACGCCCAGGTGCAGGAAGGCGCTATTATTCGGGGGCCATTTTCGCTGGGCGAGGGTAGTGTGGTAAATATGGGCGGTAAAATGCGTGGCGACAACACCATCGGCCCTTTTTGCAAAGTAGGCGGCGAAATAAGTAATTCTATATTATTTGGCTATTCCAATAAAGGCCACGATGGCTTTTTAGGCAATTCGGTGGTAGGCGAATGGTGCAACCTGGGAGCCGATACGAATACCTCGAACATGAAAAACAACTACGCCGATATAAAATTATGGAACTACGGCAAAGATGGATATAAAAATACCGGGTTGCAGTTTTGCGGTCTGATAATGGGCGATCATGCCAAAACTGGCATTAATACTATGTTTAATACCGGCACAGTAACCGGGGTAGCCGTTAATATTTTTGGGTCGGGTTATCCCCGTACCTTTATTCCATCTTTTTCGTGGGGCGGGGCCGCGGGTTTGGAAACGTACCAGCTGCGAAAAATATTTGAAGCCGTAAGGAAAGCTATGGAACGCCGGGGCAAAGTTCTGGACGAAGTAGAACAATCTATCCTGAGCCATATTTACCACCAGGAACGTGAACACCGGTCCTGGGAACGGTAGTTTCGTTGTTCGTTAATCGTTGTTCGTTATTCGATTAATGTTAACGTAGTACAGGTATGTTTTGCCGCTTAGTCAAAATACTCCGGTTTCCTTAGGCTGATTTTCTTATAAGCAGCTCCCATAATAAATTGATTTTCCGTAATAGCCGTTTTCGAATAACGAATAACGAATAACGAGCAACGAATAACGAAAATCGAAAACATGCTTTTCTCCCAGATACCAGGTCATCCCGAAACGAAGAAGCTGCTTTTAAAATCGGTGCAGAACCAGCACGTGGCGCACGCCCAGCTTTTTATAGGGTCTGACGGCAGCGCGAATCTGGCGCTGGCGCTGGCGTATGCCACCTATCTGAACTGCGAAGAAAGAGGCGAAGAAGATGCTTGCGGCCATTGTGCCAGTTGTACCAAAATGAACCGCCTGGTACACCCCGATATGAATTTCGTGATGCCCGTTACCACTACCAAATCGGTAACCAAGGATGCCCTTAGTCAAAGCTTCCTGACCGATTGGCGGGTATTTCTGCTGGAAAACCCTTACCAGATCCTCAACGACTGGATGCAATATATTGGCGCCGAAAACAAGCAGGGCAATATTTCGAAAGACGAAAGCCGCCAACTGGTCCGTTTTGCTTCGCTCAAAGCCTTTGAAGCTGAATTTAAAATTATCTTGATTTGGTTACCGGAGCTGATGCACCCGGCCGCCGCCAACGCGTTGCTTAAACTGCTCGAAGAGCCGCCGGCCAAAACTATTTTTCTGCTGGTGTCGAATGCCGCTGATAAATTGCTGGCTACTATTTTATCCCGGACCCAGAAAGTAACGGTGCGGGCATTTTCTGACGAAGAGGTGATCGGCTATTTGCAGGCCGAACTGCAGGTGCCGGAAGCGGACGCTTTCCAGATAGCCAACCTGGCTGAAGGCAGCCTTCAGGCCGCCCGTAAACTTAGCCAGGAATTAACCAGCGATTTTTTTGATTTTTTTGTGAAATGGATGCGCAACTGCTACGCCTATAAATTTGGCGAGGTAGTAGAAATGAGCGATAATTTTCAGAAACTGGGCCGCGAAAACCAGAAAGCCTTTTTGCATTATGCGCTTAATAATTTGCGCCGGGTATTATTGTATGGCGTAGATGCCAGGCTGGTGCCATTTATTCCGCCCGCCGAAATTGATTTTGTAACCAAATTTTCTAAGCTCATCCGGCCGGCCAATGCGGCTTTGTTAACGGAAGAATTGGGCAATGCGCACTACCACATTGAGCGGAACGCCAATCCCAAAATTGTTTTTGTGGATTCTTCCATCCAGATTGCTAAATATTTAAAAAGTTGAGCAGCAGCTTTAAAATATCCTGAAAAGAACCATACATGTCTGAAACTAAAAATAAACCAGTTCGGCTGGGTACCCGGGGGAGCCGGTTAGCTTTGTGGCAAACCCATTTTGTAGCCGAAAAATTACGGGGAGCCGGCTTTGCCGTAGAAATAGAAATAATAAACACCAAAGGCGATATGATCCTGGATCGGTCGCTGGATAAAATAGGTTCTAAAGGCGTTTTTACCGAAGAACTGGAGGAGGGTTTGCGGGCCAATACCATTGATATAGCTGTGCATAGCGCCAAAGATTTGCAATCGCATTTGCCCGAAGACCTGGAGATTCTGGCTTTTATGGAGCGCGAGCAGGTGAATGATGTGGTGGTATCTTTTGACTCCCATTTTTCGCTGGATAACGAACAGATAATAGTGGGTACTTCTTCTACGCGCCGTCGGGCTTTATTAAACCGGTATTATCCCAACGTAATTGCTGCCGATTGCCGGGGAAATTTGCAAACCCGCCTGCAAAAACTAAAAGAAGGGCAGTACGATGCCATATTGCTGGCCTTTGCCGGCGTACACCGGATGCAGTATAATCACTTGGTAACCGAGTTTTTGCCCACCGATAAATTTGTGCCGGCCGCTGGCCAGGGCAGCATTGCCATCGAATGTGCCAAAAGCTTGCCGCTGGATCGGAAAGAAGCTCTCAAAAAATGCCTCGACCACGAAGAAACCCATCTGTGCCTGTTGGCCGAGCGTTCATTTTTACGGACCATGGAAGGTGGTTGCAGCATTCCGTCGTTTGCCTTGGCTACCCTGGCCGACGGTGAAGTAAGTATAACCGGCGGCATTGTGAGCCTGGATGGCCAGCAGATGATAACCGATACCCTGAAATCGCAACCGGATGACGTTATTTCCTTAGGCGACCGTCTGGCCAATAATATTCTGCAAATGGGCGGTGATAAAATATTGGAAGACATTCGCATGACCCGGGCCTGATTTTCTGCCGGTTTTACAACCCTGAATTTAATCGTAAACGTATGCTTAAATATTTTCTTAAACTTTCGTTTTTCTTAAGCCTGGTAGCCTGGGGTTTTACTTCGTATGCCCAGAAAAAGCCGTCTAAGAAAGATATGCTGGTTACTATTTCCACTTCTTTCGGCGATATGAATGTGGTGTTGTTCGACGAAACGCCCCGGCACAAAGAAAATTTTCTGAAATTAGCCCGGCAGGGCTTTTACGACAATACTACCTTCCACCGGATTATTGATGGTTTCATGATTCAGGGGGGCGATGCCAACACCAAAGACCAGGATCCAAATAACGATGGGAGTGGAGATATCGGGTACCGGGTGCCGGCCGAAATATTGCCCGAGTTAAAGCACGTG
>JAQBNV010000518.1 GCA_028288395.1 Adhaeribacter sp.
ATGGTGGCCTGCAAATCGAAGACATCTGTTCGGCCTCTGATTTAACGGGCATCACTGGTATTATTTTCAATCATTAGTAACGATTGTGCCCGGTTTTAGCAAACTGGTCTAATAAATAAAGTGCGAGAAAGTAGGACAGCCTTTGTAGAGTGCTGATAATTTACGTTTTATCAATACCAATAATACCTTTTTTAACAGGCAAAAGCAAGCATTCGGCAGGAACTTTACCGGGGTAATATTTTACAGGAACTTTCCAAAGAGAATGTTACCGCCCTAATCCAGTTTTATAAAGTTATTTTGTGATAGGGAACGATTATCAGTTATTAAAATTTTATGAATAGAAAGATAGAAATATAATATAGTGCAGAAGCAACCAAAAGGCTCTAAAAGTTATCCTATTTATAAAGATAACCCCACCTTTAAAAGCAAACCATGAAACCTGCCTGCTCCTTAATTTTGTTTCTATTATTTTTTAATTCGTTTTCTGCCGCTGCCCAAAGCCACGAAAACTTATCAACTCAACCTGAAAAATTTTATGTGGGGGTAAATTATTCTAATACGCAATACTTTTTAGAACCTAAAAACTTTAGTCGGGTTGATGCCACTCATTATCCCAATTTTATAACTTATCCGGGCATTCATGTCGGGTATATGTTGGGTAAGAGGGCCAGTATCCAGATTGGGGTAGCTTATGCCCATGAAAAATGGCAAATAGGTTCTGAATACAACAACGCTGGCATCATAGAAGGCAGCTATGATAGTATCTTTACCCGGGGAGGTATTATTCCAATCTCTTTCCGGTACAATTTTTTAAATATCGGCAAACGCTTCCACGTCTACGGTACCTCTTCTTTAACCGCCGCCTACGGAAAAACCACGCTAAATCACAATTCAACTGTTAATGAAGAAGTTACGGATAGTTATCAGAAAAATAAATCAGCGCTAAATATGTATTTATCTTTGGGCCTTGGCCTGAATTATAATATTGGCGAGCGGGTAGGTGTTTTTGGAGAATTGCTGCTGTTAAACAAAAACTTATCCAGTGGCTATAAGAACCAGACAAACACTATTAATGTGGGCTTTAACTATAAGTTTAAATAATATTAGGCTTGGATCAACGTGTGGTTTTTCAATGCTGAATAATAATGCTGAATCATTTTTGATTGGTGTGCAATATCAGTTATGAATCGATAATTTAACAGCAAAAAGGCCTGTGGTGCATAAACGTAACATAGGCCCAGCATTGTCAGCAATCAAAAACGTTCCTGATTAAGACCAAATATTAAATACATGAAGAAGTTATTTTTACTTTTAGGGTTACTGTTACCCCTATTAATAATGTCTTTCAAACCATTGAAAGATAAAAAAGTAATAGTTATTGATGCCGGGCACGGCGGAAAAGATTTTGGGTATATAATAGGCAATGCCTACGAAAAAGAAATTGTTGGCAATATTTCGAAGAAAATAAAAGCCCTCCACCAGAAGGAGAATATCGAACTAATTTTGCTTGGAAATAGTGACACTCTTACTTCGGTAGAAGCAAGGGTAGCCAAAATAAACCAACTCCAGCCTGATTTAGTTGTTTCGTTGCATTTAAGTTTTAGTGATAATAAAGCGGACAGTGGGGTACAGGCTTTTGTAAGTGAGCAGAACCCGCATTATACACAATCTCTGGCACATGCCGGAAAGCTGATTCAGACGGTAGCGAAAAAAGATCTGAAAACCGGGCAAGTTAAAAAAGCAAACCTGCTTCTTTTAAAAGAATCACAGAGTCCGGGCGTATCGTTAGAATTAGGATTTTTATCGAACGAAGCAAATAAAAATTATTTAACTAGCGATAATGGGCAAAAAATAATTGCTAAAAAAATATTAACCTACCTGAATAAATAGGCCGCTTTCCGCTAAATATTCCTGGTAGCCGGGTCTTAGCGGTGTTGGTTAGCTCCCGTTTTCCCGCTCGGGATGAACTCTGGCTTAGTTTCCCTGCGACCTGCTAGGCCAGCATATTTTGTTTAGTATATTGTCAAGCGTAATGCAACTAAGATAGGATCTTTTGGGTTTATCGAGGCAAGACTAATATTTTAAAGCCTGATAACAATAAATTTACCAAAAATATTACGCGCTAAATTGCTGTTCTCATCCTGCCCCAATATTTTCAGTTTAAGTCGCCTGGGTGCAATTGGCGATGATCATCGGAATAAATTACAATTATAATCGACCTTACTAATATTTATTCCCCAAATAGGTCTTGTTTAAATTATTTGGAAATGATGGGTTACGGTACTAATATTAACTGCAAGTATTTATCCAGTAGAACCATCCGCTAAGATTAGGGTGGGTAGTAGCCAATATTTTATTTAATATTTTATTCTTAGTTGTATATGAAAAGACGGATGGCCCTCAGAAGCCTGGCTTTGGTAGTGGGCGGCACCATCAGTTTACCGGCCTGGGCCCGGCAATGGAACCCCGATACGGTTTCGAACCAGCCAAAAGGGTTGCTGACGCCGAACCTGGAGAACTTATTGGCCGAAATAGTAGATACCATTATTCCCGCTACAAATACTCCCGGCGCGAAGGACTTGGGTGTACACCAGTTTATCCTGAAAATGCTGGCCGATTGTTATGTGAAAAAAGAGCAAACCCGCTTTGTAAATGGCCTGACCGAACTAGAGAAAATTGTAAAAGCCACTTACGGCCATGCCTTTACCGCCTGCACACCAGCGCAGCGGTTAGAAATATTAAAAGCCCGGGAAACAGCCACCCAAATTTTACCGTCCGAGCAAGAACCTTTCTTCCCTTTCCTGAAAAACTTAACCATTCAGGGTTATTTAAATTCGGAGTACGTGATGCGCGAGGTTTACAAATACGAGTTGGCGCCCGCCCGGTTCCACGGCTGCGTACCAGTTACCACCTCGGCCAAAAGATAAAGAGCTAAATTACCGTTATGGCCAATTTAAATACCGATAGTATAAAAAACCGTACCTACGATGCCATTGTAATCGGTTCGGGCATTAGTGGGGGTTGGGCTGCAAAAGAACTGACCGGCAAAGGCTTGAAAACCCTTGTACTGGAGCGCGGCCGCGATGTGAAACACATTACCGATTATCCTACCACGTTTAAGAACCCTTGGGAGTTTGAGCACCGCGGGCAGGTGCCCCTGGAAATTATCCAGGCCAATCCCATCATCAGCCGGTGTTATGCTTTCCGCGAAGATGCCATGCATTTTTTTGTGAAAGATCAGGAGCACCCTTACGTACAGGAAAAGCCTTTCGATTGGATCAGAGGTTACCAGGTAGGCGGCAAGTCGCTGATGTGGGCCCGCCATACCCAGCGCTGGAGCGATTATGATTTTGAAGGCCCGGCGCGCGATGGTTTTGCCGTAGATTGGCCTATCCGGTACAAAGAAATAGCGCCCTGGTACAGTTATGTCGAAAAATTTGCCGGTATATCCGGTAACAAAGATGGCTTGCCCGAACTGCCCGACGGCGAATTTTTGCCGCCAATGGAGTTGTCGTGCGTCGAAAAGTATTTTAAAGAGCAGGTGAAATCATTTTATAAAGACCGGCACGTTATTATTTCGCGGTGCGCCCACTTAACCGAGCCGCAGGCCATTCACCACGCGCAAGGCCGGGGTAAATGTCAGAACCGGGTTTTATGCCAGCGGGGCTGCCCCTACGGGGGATATTTTAGCAGTAATGCTTCTACGTTGCCCTGGGCTGCCAAAACCGGCAATTTGACTTTGCGTCCGCAAGCGGTGGTGCAGTCGATAATCTACGACGAAGCAAAAGGTAAGGCAACCGGTGTCCGGATTATTGATGCGGTTACGAAAGAAGCGATTGAATTTTATGCTCCCATTATTTTTGTAAACGCGGCGGCCATTAATACCAATTTGTTGTTGCTGAATTCTACCTCGTCGCGTTTCCCGAACGGTTTAGGAAATGATAGCGGGGTATTGGGCAAGTACGTGGCGTTTCATAATTACCGGGCCCGGGTTTCGGCTTCCTATGATGGCTTTTTAGATACCACCACCGATGGCCGTCGGCCCACTAGCGGGTATATTCCCCGGTTCCGGAACGTATTTAAACAAGAAACAGACTTTTTACGGGGCTATGCGGCGGGGTTGAGTGCTTCGCGGGGTCAGTACCAAAGCCGGACCGGCTTAGGCGAAGAATTAAAGAACAACCTGCTTACGCCTAAATTAGGCAACTGGCACGTAGGCAGCCACATGATGGGTGAAACAATTCCGAAAGAAACGAATTATATAGCGTTGGATCCGCACCTGAAAGACGAATGGGGCATTCCACAACTGAAGTTTGCCGTGGGCTATGACGACAACGACGAAAAAATGATTAAAGATTATTTTGAACAGCTAACCGATATGTTTACCAAAGCCGGCTTTCAGAATATTCAGACTTCCGATTCCAAACAGGCTCCAGGTTTGGATATTCACGAAATGGGCGGTGCACGTATGGGCCACGACCCGAAAACTTCGGTGCTGAACGGCTGGAACCAAATGCACGCCTGCAAAAATGTTTTTGTGACCGATGGGGCCTGCATGACTTCTACCGCTACGCAAAACCCCTCCTTAACTTATATGGCACTTACCGCCCGTGCCGCCGATTACGCTGTAAAAGAGCTGAAGAAAAGGAATTTATAATAGTAGGGAATATTTGCCAGTTCCTTATCGCTAATAGATTAAAAACTGGCAGGTGAAATAAATAATTGCCTTACTTAAAAGCTGGTTACAGAAGTTTAGAAATATTCTTTAAAATATTGGTTCGCTAATAAAGCTGCGATTGCAATCTTATTAGCGAACCAATATTTGGCGGCAATAACTACCTGTTATTTAATCAGAATGCCTTTTGTAGTGCTTTTGCAATTTATTTTGTTAAATTGTTTCAGATAAAAAATCCACCACAGCCAAATTAAACCTATTATGAATCAGAAAGATAAGCACCCAAATAGCAGAAGAGATTTTATTAAAAAGGCGGCGAAAAGTGCTTTTGTTACTTCGGTTGCTATTACGGGCTTTCCCACTATTGTGCCAGCTTCCGTGTTTGGTAAATATGCGCCCAGCAATAGAATTAATATTGGGCAAATTGGTTGCGGCCGTATTGCCCGTACGCATGATTTGGCAGAAACCTTTAAATACGATGTGGCGCACATTATGGCCATTGCCGATGTAGATCGAAACCGGCTGCAAGGGGGCAAGCAAATGATTGAAAGTTGGTATGCCAAAAAAACGGGTAAGGCCAATTACCTGGATGTTAAAACCTACGATGATTATCATGTGCTGCTAGCTAATAAAGATATTGATGCCGTCATCATTAGTACGCCTGATCATTGGCATGCCCAGCCAGCCATAGAGGCGGCTCAGGCCGGAAAACATATTTACTTACAGAAACCAACCTCCCTCACAATTGAGGAAGGCCGGCAGATGAGCGACATGGTTCGTAAATCGGGCGTAACGTTTCAGTTGGGTAGCCAGCAGCGTTCCGTTACGCCTTGGCCGCAGTTTAAAAAAGCTTGCGAACTGGTCCGGAACGGCCGCATAGGCAAGGTGCATACGGTTCGTATTGGCCTGCCTTCGGACCCGGCCGGTGGAAACACAAGTGAAATGCCCATACCGGAAAATCTGAACTACGACATGTGGCTGGGCTCCACGCCCTATATTTATTATACCCAGGACCGGGTTCATTCCCAATCCGGCCCTAATTCGCGCGGCGGGTGGCTGCGCTGTGAGCAATTTGGCGCTGGTATGATTACCGGTTGGGGCGTACACCACATCGATATTGCGCATTGGGGCATGAACACCGAAATGACCGGGCCAATAGAAATTGAAGCCACGGCTGAATTTCCTAAAACCGGTTTGTGGAATGTACACGGGGATTATGAAGTACAGGCCAAGTACGCCAATGGCGTTAATATGATAATGAGCAGCAAATATCCGAATGGTATCCGTTTTGAAGGCAGCGATGGCTGGATTTTTGTTTCGCGCGGCGATGTGGCCGTTACCGCTTCTGACCCCACGTCCGGGAAAGCCGAAAACAACGCTTTACAAGCCAGCGACCCTAAGATTCTGACATCGGTAATAAACGCCAACGAGATACACCTATACGAAAGCCAGGAACAGCATGGCAACTGGCTTGATTGTATTCAGAGCAAAAAAGCAACCATTAGCCCGGCCGAAGTAGCCCACCGTTCCTGTAGCGCTTGTCTGTTAGCCCACGCCGCTATGAAAACACCCGGTAAGCTGTTTTGGGATCCGAAAAAAGAAGTTTTTAAAAATAGTACAGAAGCAAATAAGCTATTATCCCGGCCCCAGCGGTACCCGTATGGCACCAATTATGTTGTAAATAAGAAGAGCTGACCCGAAAAGAGAGGTGACCGGATGCTGGTTGGTTAGAGTTGCGGTAATAACGCCAGGGCAGGCGTCTACTTAAAATCCTGAAAATTAAATGAAAAAAGAACAGAATGTAAATCCTGTTCTTTTTTCATTTAGTAGTACGTGTGATTGGTAGTATCCTTCTAAATTAATTTGCGGAAGATACTACCAGGAATTTAAAGGAGTATTTCTGTTCCG
>JAQBNV010000581.1 GCA_028288395.1 Adhaeribacter sp.
TATATTTATCGGTGGTCAGTTTTGTAATCGTGTTGTTTTTTGCCGTTACCGGACTTACCCTAAACCACGCCGACTGGTTTGCGGATGCCGAGCGCACCACCGAGGTGAAGGGGAAAATCAACCCAGCCTGGGTAGCCGGTACCGATACCACCACCGTGAATAAACTGGCAATTGTCGAATATTTTCGATCTGCGCATCAGTTAAAAGGCAGCGTCAGCGAATTCCGGATGGACGATCAGCAATGCGCCGTTTCGTTTCGGGGACCTGGCTACACCGCCGATATTTATATCGATCGCCCGAAAGGCTCCTTTGAATTAACGGAGACCCGCCTGGGGTTGGTAGCAGTTATGAACGACCTGCACAAAGGCCGCGATACAGGTCAAGGTTGGGCCTGGGTAATTGATATATCCGCCGTATTTATGACCCTTGTATCGGTAACGGGCCTGTTGCTTTTACTATTCCTGAAAAAACGCCGGTCTAGTGGGCTAAGCTGGCTGGTTTTCGGGGCGATAATTACTGGATTGGCGTATTTGTTGTTAGTAGCCTAAAAAATAACTATTAACCGGGCATTAGAGGACACCAAGCTTCGCAGCAGGATATTGAAATTTCCCTGGTTGTATGGGACATTTCTTTGGAGTTTAAATAATGCTAATGCGCGGAAATTACTTCCGCCTCATAATGGGCCATTTACATAAATGGGCAATTTACAGGTTTTTTTCCGCACAACTTTTAAAGAAATATTAGCTAATAGCTTTATTTAAGAATTATCCGCAATAAATTCCGGGCATTTTTTATATTGGCTTTTATCCCTTTCTCTAAAACCATGAAGCGAAGAACATTTGTCAAAAATGGGTTAATGGTATGCGCCACGCCCATGGTGCCATTTATGCTGGACAATAGTTGGACAAAGAAGCCCGTAGACCAACACCTGGAAAAACCCGCCTGGCTGGTCAAAATGGTTCAATTAAACGACGAACGGGTCAGAAATACCAAGAAGTGGCAGGTGACCGATAAAACGAGCCCTGCTTACGGTGGTATTCTGGATGGCTTCGAAATGGCGCATGCACACGGGGCTACGGGCTTTTTGCAGGCGGGTATTTGCGCCCTCGTAAGCAAGGAATCGGCTAATTACCATAGTAAAACCCTAACGGCAGAATTGGTGCTGGCTGCAAAAAATCTTTTGAAACTGCAGCACGCCGATGGCACCATAGATTTACTTTCGACCAACTTCCACTCTACCCCCGATTTAGGGTTTATAGTTAAATGGATTGCTCCGGTATACCGGTTGTTAAACCGCAGTGCGGTGCCCGGTAAAAAAGCCCTCATTCAGCCGTTGGCAGAATTCCTGCAGAAATCGGGTAAAGCATTAATGACAGGAGGCATCCATACACCCAACCACCGCTGGGTGGTTTGTTCGGCATTGGCCGAATTGTATACCATCTGGCCCGAGCCGGGCTACCGGGCACGGGCGGATACCTGGCTAAAGGAAAGAATTGATATGGATGCGGATGGACAATACGAGGAAAAAAGCAGCTTTATTTATTCTTCTTTAAGCGACCGGGTACTGATCTCCACGGCCCGGGGATTCAAGAAGCCCGAGTTGCTCGATTATGTGCGGAAGAACTTGGAGATGACCAGCTACTACATTCACCCGAACGGCGAAATTGTAACGGAAGCTTCGGGCCGGCAGGACAAAGCCATTATTGGTACCCTCGAAAATTATTACTATCCCTATCGCTATATGGCCATTCATGACCGCAATGGCCGGTTTGCCGCCGCCTGCCGCCTGATAGAGGAAACAGCCTTTCCCAAAACCGTGGGTTTTCTTTATTATTTCCTGGAGGATCAGACGCTGTGGGCAGAATTGCCGCCACCCACCGCTTTGCCCACCAATTATGCCAAGGCATTTCTCGGCTCGGGTTTACTCCGGATCCGGCGGGGAGATTATGATGCTTCCTTATTTTTAAATAACCCGGTGTTTTTCAGCTTTCATAAAAAGAGTGCCATTTTACAGGGAATTAGGCTGGCCAGCGCTTTTTTTGGAAAAGGCCAGTTTTCGTCGGCCGATTACCGCGAAGAGAACGGTACCTATTTTCTGGAAAGCTCGCTGGAGGCACCCTATTACCAGCCATTTCCGGCAAATCAAATTCCCGGCGATGGGGATTGGGCCAAACTGCCGCGGGACAAAAGACCGCAATCTGAAATCCAAAAGCTGAAAACGACGATTTCCATCCGGGAAATAGAAAAAGGCTTTGAACTCGATATAGATATCCAGGGAACCGATAAGGTGCCGCTGGCTTTGGAATTTATTTTCCGGCCGGGGGGCCATTTTTCCGGGGTGCAGGCGCACGAAAATCTGAAGGAGGTGTATTTCTTAAAAGAAGGCCAGGGTAGTTATGCCCTTAATAATGAGCGTATTGATTTTGGCCCAGGCGTTTACCAGCATAAATGGGTAGAGATACGGGGGGCTTTGCCCCGGATGGATGCTCCCACAGTATTTATGACGGGTTTTACACCGTTTAAAAGAAAAATCCGAATTACTTAATCTGTTGAATATAGCAGCCAGTAGTAAATCCCCGACAGGGAACGTGCACCGGGTAATAGCCGGAAAATGTAAATTGAGGTAATGTACAACGAACGAATACCAGTATTTTAAGTGTGTTCTGGCGTAATAAAATGTTAATACGGAAATTAGAGGCAGTTTTACTTTTAATGGAGGTGTTGCTTTCCGGCAGGCTTACTTTAATCTAATTTTAATGTAAGCTTAATATGCTTTTAATAGGGCGATCGTACTTTTGTGGCGTTAAAATAAATTAATTTATACTTAAGCTAAAGCGATGAAAGTCCATATATTTATAAAAACGATACTAGCCGGATTGGCATTTTTAATTTTCAGCAGTCCGGCTTTTAGCCAGCAGGTGCCCGATGCGGAACTTAAAACGAATGTAGAACCCGTGAAAAACGCGCTGGAAACGGTGCAGCAACTGTCCCCTAAAACGTATGAATATAACCGTGGCAAATATCCAAAATTAAAGCTGCCGGCCGGCCAGCAATATGGCTTTATGGGCGAAGAGGTGCAGCGGGTATTGCCCGAATTGGTTAATTCAAAGTCGGAATCCTATATGGTGGGCAAAAATAAATACCAAATGGCAACTTTAAAAGATACGGATTTGGTAAGTTTAATTCCATTGCTGGTAGCGGCTATTCAGGAACAGCAGGAAGAGATAAATCAGTTAAGGCAACAGATTCAATCTAGTTCTTCTACTAAATAAAGACTTTCCTGAATTTTCATAACGTTAAAACCACAGGGCAGCCGGTGGTTTTTTTGTTTTTTTTTAACTCTTTAGGCATCAATTTTCGGCAATTTTTAGATAGCGCACAGAAACAGGGCTGCGCTAAAACAAGCGGGTTAATAAATTTAGCATAGTCAGGCAGTCTTTGGCAGTCCGAGCCCTTACAGATTAACTTAGGCGTTTTTATTGGTTACCAGCGTTTTAACCAGAACCTCGCGATAAACGAAATATTTAGTTTTCAGTATAAAGAAAATACCGAAAGCAATATGACTAAAAACCGCCTGGAATCTTTTAGTGACGGCGT
>JAQBNV010000588.1 GCA_028288395.1 Adhaeribacter sp.
ATGAGTATGCGCAGCTGGCGCAGTATACCCGGGCTTTGTTTGAAAGAGGCAGCGAAATTGCAGCCGAAAGAGGCTTGATTCTGGTAGATACCAAATATGAATTTGGCCGGGCTAATGGGAAAATATACCTGATAGACGAAATCCATACGCCTGATTCTTCGCGCTATTTTTACCAGGAGGGTTACGCCGAAAGACAGGCGCAGGGCCAGCCGCAGCGGCAGCTATCGAAAGAATTTGTGCGGCAATGGTTGCTTGATAATGGGTTCAGCGGGCAGACCGGACAGCAGGTACCGGAAATGAGCGACGAATGGCTCGACCAGATTTCGGCCCGGTACATTGAGTTATACGAAGTTGTTACGGGAAAGGAATTTAAACGGGTAAACTACGACCAAATACTGGAGAATATAGAACAAAGCATCATACAAAACATTTTAACTAATACAACATCGTAAATTAATTATAAATTGGTACCTTCGCATTTAAAATATATACTGCAATACGTATGAAATACACTATCGATAAAAAAGAGAATTACACCATCATCACCATTGATGAGAAGAAACTTGATACTACTATTGCTCCCGACCTGAAATCAGAATTTGTAAAATTAAATGCTGAAGGCATCAGCAACCTGATTCTGGATTTGAGCAATGTTAAATATACCGACTCTTCCGGCCTTAGCGCTATCCTGATTGCTAACCGTTTGTGTAACTCTGCTAATGGTTTATTAATTTTAGCCGGCCTCCAGGACCATGTTATGAAACTGATAACCATCTCTAAACTGGAATCAGTTTTAAATATATTGCCAACCGTAGAAGAAGCCATTGATCGGGTATTTCTGCACGAAATTGAGCGCGATCTGACAAACAAAGAAGAATAATAACGGCCGGGGTATCTTTGGAATTTGAACTAACAATATTAGGCAGTTCTTCTGCCACCCCATCGTATAACCGTAACCATACCGCCCAGATTTTAACAATTGGCAATCAGTTAAATTTAATTGACTGTGGCGAAGGCACCCAAATGCAGCTGATGCGATACAAAGTAAAGCATCAGCGCATTTGTAACATTTTTATCAGCCACCTGCACGGTGACCATTTTTTTGGTCTTTTTGGTTTGCTCTCTACCATGCACCTGCAACAGCGAACTACACCCCTTACCATTTTTGGTCCGCCCGGCCTGGCCGATATCTTAACCTTGCAGTTTAAATATTCCAACACCCATTATACCTTCAAATTAATTTTCCGAGAACTGGACACCACTGCCTACGCCCAGGTTTTTGAGGATAAATATATAACTGTACATACCTTGCCCATGCAGCACCGGGTAAGTTGCTGTGGCTTTCTCTTCCGGGAAAAACCTAAACCGCGCCATTTGGTAAAAGCTAATCTGCCTACTTTCCTCACGCCACCCCAGCTGATCAAACTAAAAAATGGCGAAGATCTACTGGATGAGGCCGGCAATATTTTGGTAAAGAATGAGGAGGTAACGCGGGCGCCCAGCCACAGCCGTTCGTATGCCTACTGCAGCGATACGCGCTACAAAGAAGATTTAATACCTTACCTGCAGGACGTAGATTTACTCTACCACGAAGCAACTTTCCTGGACAACATGCTGGAACGGGCCGTTTACACTTACCACAGCACTGCCCGGCAAGCGGCCACCCTGGCTCAGAAAGCCAACGTAAAACGGTTACTCATCGGGCATTTCTCAGCCCGCTACAAAGATCTGAACCCACTGCTCGAAGAAGCCAAAGCTGTTTTTGATAATACCCACTTAGCCATTGAAGGTAAAAAAATCGGCCTGCTGGAATAACTATCGGTTAGATTTACACGCGGCAGTTTAGAAATCCAGTTTGATTTTGGCTTAGAAATATTAAGTTGCCTTTACTTTTGCTACCCGGCATTTTTCCAGAACAGCAAAGATCTTTATTAATATATAATTTAATTATCGCTCTTATGGCTGCCACTCCCGATCGTTTGCACCCTAAAAAAAACCAGTTGTTTCTGGTATTAGGCAGTATTTTCCTGGCCAATGCTATATTAGCCGAAATTATAGGGGTAAAAATATTTTCGGCGGAAGCTTTGCTGGGGGTACCAGGTGCCCAGTTACAGCTATTGCCCGGTTTTAAGCTGGATTTTAATTTAACGGCTGGCGTTATTCTTTTGCCCATTGTGTTTGTAACCACTGATATTATAAACGAATATTTCGGCAAGGAAGGTGTAAAACGCATCAGTATCATAACGGTTTGCCTGATTCTGTATATGTTCCTCGTTATCCAGGTTATCACCAATTTGCCGCCTGCTTCTTTCTGGCTGGAAGTAAATAACAAAGACGCCGCCGGTAATGCTTTTAACATCGATTTTGCCTTTAACAGTATTTTCCGGCAAGGCAGCGGCATTATTATCGGGTCAATGGTGGCTTTCCTGATTTCGCAATTTTTAGATGCGTCCGTTTTTCAATGGCTCAGGAAGATAACTGGCAGTAAAAAAATATGGCTTCGGGCCACGGGATCT
>JAQBNV010000613.1 GCA_028288395.1 Adhaeribacter sp.
TATATTCTTAACTTGCTTTCTTTACTGTTCGTCCCCTTTTTAGTTTTTCACGCGCCTTATGCCCTGCCTGCGTTGTATTCTGGAAAATCAATGCCCGGGTGCCGGCACTAATATTCTGATTAATATTATGGAAAAGGCCGGCGTTAACCAATTACACCGGTATTATTTAAAGGCGGCATTTCCGCGGTATAGCTGTTTAATCTTTATTTTTATCTTTTTTATCTTTTGGCCGGTGTTTTACCACTTTGGCATCCACGTAAAATACCACCTCCTCGGCAATATTCGTAATTTGGTCGCCGATGCGCTCTAACTTGCGGATAATGTTGGCTATTTTCAGGCCCTGACTTATATTTTCGGGGTAGGCCTGCATATAAGTCAGCAAAGCTTTGTCGGCTTTGCCATTAATTTTATCCAGTACTTTGTCCCTTTTTATCAGGGCATGGGCTAGTTCGGTGTCTTCTTCGGCCAGTGCCTGGCGCACATCCACCAGCATGCTTTCCGCTGCCTCGTACATTTCCAGCACCTGGGTCATTTCCAATAATTTCGGGTCAAAAGCCGTTTCACCATCTTTAATATACCGGGCTATGCCTTCGGCTGTATCGCCGATGCGCTCCAGGTTGGCGTTTATTTTTAAAACAGCCAGAATCCAGCGCAGATCTACAGCCACCGGATTAAACAACGCAAAAAGATTTTCGCACATGCGATCGATCTTTACATCGTAGGCATTTACCTTTTTTCCTCGTTTTATTATTTTCCGGGCCAGTTCTTTATCTGAATTTATCAGCACTTCTTTTCCACCTTGTACCTGAAACGTAACCAGGTCCCACATTTCATCTACTTTCTCTTTTATCCGGTGGAGCTCTTTTTCTAATTGGTTCATAAGCGATAATCTGATGCTGAAATTAAAGTTATCGGCCAGGCCGGCAATATTTACAAATTCTGTTACCTGATGGTTGATCAACCAAAACGACCGGTTATATAATTCTGGGTGCGCTGATCTTTGGGGCTGGTAAACAGAGTTTTGGTTTTGGCAAACTCTACCAGTTCGCCGAGGTAAAAGAAGGCGGTATGATCGCTTACCCGGCCGGCCTGCTGCATGTTATGCGTAACAATAACGATGGTATAATCTTTTTTTAACCCGTAAATTAGTTCTTCTATTTTGGCCGTAGAGATGGGGTCGAGGGCCGAAGCCGGCTCGTCCATTAACAGCACCGAGGGCTCGATAGCCAGGGCCCGGGCAATGCAAAGCCGCTGCTGCTGCCCGCCGGAAAGCTCAAAAGCCGATTTTTTTAGTTTATCTTTTACCTCGTCCCACAGGGCGGCCTGATGCAGCGAGCGCTCCACCCGTTCCTGGATAAAGTTTTTATCTTTGGTGCCGTTTACCCGCAGGCCATACGCCACGTTTTCGAATATTGATTTCGGAAAAGGGTTAGGCTTCTGAAACACCATGCCCACGTGCTTGCGCAAGTCGTCTACCTGGATATTCTTTTTATAAATATCTACTCCGTCAATCAGAATTTCGCCGTCAATGCGTACGCCGTCTATCAGATCGTTCATGCGGTTAAAGCAACGCAAATAGGTAGATTTTCCGCAACCCGAGGGACCGATAAAAGCGGTTACCTGGTTCTTACGCATGGCCATGGTAATACCCTTCAGCGCTTGAAAATCACCGTAGTACAGCTTAACATCGGTGGTTTGTATACTATACTCTTTTTCTTTGGAATCTGTATTATACATAGCGGGTAATTACCTGTTTTAAAGGTAGAGACTTCTGGTTAAAATGGGTAATGATTAATTCATTTTTACGCGTTTGGCAAAATATCTACGGAGCCAGTTCGCTAATAAATTCACCACCAATACAATCAGGATTAAAATAAAGGCGGTACCGTAGGCCATGGCCCGGGACGCCTCAATATTGGTGCCGCTCGTAGATATCACGTACAAATGATAAGGCAGCGCCATTACCTGGTCGAAAATACTGGTAGGGAGCCGGGGCAGGAAGTAAGCGGCTACGGTAAATAATATAGGCGCGGTTTCGCCGGATACCCGCCCGATAGAAAGAATGAGGCCCGTAATAATATTAGGAAAAGCGATGGGCAGAACCACCCGGCTGGTGGTTTGCCATTTGGTAGCACCCAGGGCCAGGCTGCCAATCCGGAAAGAATCGTCGATGGCTTTTAACGACTCCTCGGTGGTGCGGATAACGACCGGCAAAGCCAGCAAACCCAAAGTGAGCGAACCGGCCAAGATAGAATCGCCAAATCCAAACCGGTTTACAAAAAGCGCCATCCCGAACAAACCAAAAACAATTGAGGGCACGCCGGCGAGGTTATTCGTCATAAGTTTGATAAACCGCTTCAGATAGCCGTCTTTCAAATATTCGTTCATGTAAATACCCGACATAACCCCTATCGGAAAAGCAAATATCATGCTGCCCGCTACCAGGCAGAAAGTACCTACAATGGCCGGAAATATCCCTCCTGCGGTCATGCCTTCTTTGGGCATCTCCGTCAGGAACTCCCAACTGATAACCGAAATCCCCTGGACAATAATAAAAGCCAGAATAATAACCAGAATGGCCACCACCAGCAGGCTAAGGGCCCGAAAAACAGCAAAGGCCGTACCCTGGGCCAGGCGTTTGCCATTGTTAGTAGATTTACCGTCGTGGAAGCTCATAGGGTTAGCGGTTTGCTTTATTTTTAGCCGACACCAGGTCGACGGTAACGTTGATGATTAAGGTTAACAGGAACAGGATACACCCCAGGGCGAACAAGGCTTTATAATGAATTCCACCCTGGGGCGCTTCGCCCAGCTCGGCGGCAATGGTAGCCGGAATGGTGCGCACGGGTTCTAAAAAAGTATCCGGAATAACCGAAGCGTTACCAGTAACCATCAGTACGGCCATGGTTTCGCCAATCGCCCGCCCGATACCCAGAATGGCGGCCGTAGAAATACCCGAAATAGAATACGGAATAATAACCTTGTAAATGGTTTGCCACTTACTGGCACCCAAGGCCAGGCTGGCTTCTTTCATGGCGCGGGGCGTGGTGCGCATGGCATCTTCCGACACCGAAATAATAGTAGGCAAAGCCATAATACCCAGAATAACACTGCCGGCCAAAGCCGTTTCGCCCACCGGCAAACCAAAAATATCCTGAATAAGCGGCACAATTACTACCAGACCAAAGAAACCAAACACCACCGACGGAATACCCGCCAGCAACTCAATGATAGGCTTTAGAATACCCCTGACCCGGTTACTCGCAATTTCGGCCATATAAATAGCAGTGGCTAAGCCCAACGGCAACGCAATTAAAATAGCCCCGAAACTCACCCACAGCGTACCTAATATTAATGGCAGCACGCCCATGCGCACTGCCGGCGAAATAGTAGGATACCATTCCCGCCCGGCCAGAAAATCCCAAACCGTAATATTAGCCAATTGTAACTGCCGCCCTCCGAAATCTTTCGAGATATATTCGTCCGGGAAAAAAGCAAGTATATGGGGGTCTTTTACTACTACTTCGTTTATGCGCTGGGGCATAAATTCAAAATCGGCGCCTAATTGATCTTCGGTAAAGTAATCGGTTATATCATCCAGCCGGAAAATTTTAATGGGTGCATCCAGGCCGCCCACTTCCTGCCAGTTGGTAATATTCTGATCCGAAATTTCTTTTAGCTGACTGGCCGAAAGCGACGTAACCGGGTTCCGGTTATTAACCGCAATTACCGTACCTTCCGTTACCGGCGACATGCTAAATATGCCAAGCCCTTCTTTAAATAAAAAGAAAACAATCAGCAGCACGGTTAAACTCGTAACCGTACCGCTGATTGTTAATATGGCTACTATTATCTTTTCGCCCAGATTATGGAAGTACTTTTGCACCAGGAAAAGGTTTAAGGAGTAAACTGATTAACCTAAAGGAACGTAGCCGGTCTCCAGCACAATTTTCTGGCCTTCGGCAGACATTATGTAATCTAAGAAAGGCTTTATTTTACCTGCTACTGAATTGTCGTAAAAAAGGAAAAGTGGCCGGGAAATAGGATACGATTTATTTTTAGCGGCTTCCACGCTCGGCGCTACAAACGTTTTACCCTGGTCGTACGAAACGGACAATGCTTTCACCTCCTTTGTTTCGTAAGCCAGGCCAATATAGCCAATAGCCCCGGTCGTCTGGCTCACCGACTGCACAATAGAGCCAGTGGCGGGCATCATGAGAATACCCGGGGCATAATTCTTTTTGTCCAGCACATGCTCTTTAAAAAACTCGTAAGTGCCCGAACTGGTTTCGCGGGAGTAAGCTACAATTTTTTCGTCGTTGCCGCCCACCTCTTTCCAGTTGGTTATTTTGCCGGTAAATATTCTTTCGAGTTGCTCGCGGGTCAGTTGGTTTACTTTGTTACTCGGGTGAACGACCACTGAAAGGGCATCATAAGCAATTAAAGCCTCTTTCACATCTTTGGCAGCCCCTTTCAGCTTTAATTTTTCTTCGGTTTTTAGCGGTCGCGAAGCCATGGCTAAATCGGTAGTGCCTTCCTGCATTGCTGAGATTCCCACCCCCGTACCGCCCCCTACGATGGTAATGTAAGCCCCGGCGTTTTTCTGCATATATTTTTCGGCTTCCTGCTGGGCCAGCGGCAAAACTGTATCGCTGCCCTTTATGGTAATATTAGTAGGGGCATTTCCACCGGCCTCGGTGTTGTTGCCCTGGGTTTCGCCGCTCCGGCCGCATGCGCCCAGCAAAACGGTAGTCAACAGCATCCCTGCCAACTGGTTTTTAAATAATCTAAGCGGTGTGTTTTTCATGAGATAAGGCTACGGCCTTTTTAATTATATAAAAATAATGTATTAGAAATTAAATTGGGCTTGCACCCGCAGTAAGTTGCCAAACAGGTGATTATCCAATGCCCGCCCATCGGTGGTGGTCCGATCCGTAATGGTATATTGCGTTACCAGTTCGAAAGCCGGTACGGGTTGCCACTCTACACCAATTTCGGTTTCGTATATTTTGCTGTAGCGGGCATCCAGTTCTACCTTTTTACCGCCCTCGTAATATTGCGCCTTTATAAAAGGAATTAAGGTCTGATTTTTTATTTTTAGCAGGTACATCGCCTGCGCATAGCCACCCTTTAAGTTTTTTATTCTTATGGTATTCGTTGCAGGATCAAATTGTGGTCCTTCGCCAATATTATATTCGGTCTGGAAACCTAAGGGCTGCGGATACACCACCAAACTGGCCGCTATCCGGCGCTCTCTGAAATTACCGCCTGCTAAATTGGCACTGCTAACCTGGTCGGGGGTAACGGTATATACCCCGGTATAAGCCTGAATACCCGGCTCTATAATTTGTTTGCTTTTCAGGGCGATGGGATAAGACAGGCGGG
>JAQBNV010000628.1 GCA_028288395.1 Adhaeribacter sp.
CTTTGCCCCGGAGAGGTTCTCTGCCATTTCCGCCGGATGTCAGCGGCAAAGAAATAGAAATAAAAGGTAGCATCAGCAAAGGCAACCGCGATTTACAAGGGGTAATTATGGCTCAGGGAAATAAGGAAGACGGGTACGGCATGTTTGTGCAGGACGGCAAACTTAACCTGGTAGTAAGGCAACAAGGCAAGGATTATACCGCTACCACAAACCAGCCTTTACCCGAAAAATTTGATTTTGTAGGTCAGGTGGCCGCTAACGGCGCCCTAACCCTAAGCATCGACGGAAAACCGGCTGCGCAAGCCAAAGCGCCTTCTATGTTTAAAAAACCTTTGGATATGGGCTTACGAACCGGCCAGGACGTGGAAAACGAAAACAGGATGGGGCCTTATACCGGCACCTTTGTCCTTGCCGGAAATATTCAGAATACCACGCTGGAGTTAAAAAGACCTACCAGCGCGGCCGGAAATGCCACTGCAACTAAAAATAAAACAACCGTATCAAAAGCTAATGCGGCAGCGGCCAAGGTTTTAGCTCCCGTAACCATAAACGTAAAAGTGGTAGAACACTTAATGCAGTTCGATAAAAAGCAGATTACCATCAAAGCCGGCCAAAAGGTAACCCTGAACCTCGATAATCCAGATGGGATGCAGCATAATCTGGTAATTATTAAACCGGGCACCTTGCAAAAAGTAGGCGCAGCTGCCGACCAGTTGGCCCGCGACCCAAATGGGGCCGACAAAAGTTATGTGCCCCGGATGCCGGAAGTGCTGTTTGCCACCAAACTGGTAAATACCGGCGAAAGCTACACCCTGGAATTTACGGCGCCTACTCAACCCGGCGATTACGTATTTGTCTGTACTTTTCCGGGCCATTGGCGCGGCATGAACGGCATATTGCGGATAGAAAAATAATAAACCGAAAGCAGCATCTAATACATAAATATGAAAAAATATAATTCCGGTAAGCGCTATTCAGGGCCAAATCTGTACCTCTTCTTCGTGGCAATACTTCTTTGTTCGTTCAGCTTCGCCGCCTGTAAGGTTAATTCCAGTGCGGGAACCGCCAAAAAAGGAACCGCTATCCGGGTTTTGATGGTCGGCGGAGGTTCTTCACACGATTTTAACAAATGGTACAAACAAGCCGACGCCGAAACGTTACGCCAGGATGGCCTGGCCACGGTTACCTATATCAGCCACCCGGATTCGATAAGCCTGTTATTATCCCAAACCGATGTTTTATTTTTAAGCAACAACCAGCCCATCAGTAGCCCGCAGGTGCGGCAGGAAATATTCGAATTTGTTAATGCCGGTAAAGGATTATTATTGGCACATCCGGCCTTGTGGTATAACTGGAAAGACTGGCCGGAATATAATTTACAATTGGTAAGTGGCGGTTCCAGGGGCCACGACCGGTACGGCAGTTTTGAAGTGGCCGTTACGAATACAAGTCATCCGGTAACCAAAGGTGTAGAACCGAATTTTAGCATAAAAGACGAACGGTATTACCAGAATCTCGACCCGGCAGGTTCCGGCATTGAAATATTGGCGCAATCCAGCGTGGCTGGTTCCGATAAAGTATTCCCTTCGGTGTTTGTGGTAAAAAATCCCAAGGCCCGGATTGTGGGCATTGCGCTGGGCCACGATGCCGAATCGCATAATACTGCTAATTACCAGAACCTGCTGCGCAATGCAGTGCAATGGGTTGCCCGTAAATAAAGCAGTTAACCTAAAATCCATAGTTGTTCTTAAGGCAGTTTTACCCGCCTGGGCGAAGGCCAACGAAACAATTAAATAATACAAAGCAGAAAATCATTATTCAACAAAAGATCAGTTCAATATGAGTCAGAAAAAGATTACAGTTGTTATTGTCGGCATGGGCTTCGGAAAAGAATTTATTCCTATCTACCAGAGTCACCCCAATATCAAAGCTGTAGGAATTTGTACCCGCAACGAGCAAACCCTGGAAGAACTTGCCACCAAATTTAACCTGGATCGGAATCTCTGTTTTACCAATTTCGAGGATATACCGGTCCGGGAAGACGTAGATGCCATCCATATTGTTACCCCGGTGCCAGAACACGCCAAAATGACGCTGGCCTCTTTAAACGCGAACAAACACACGGCCTGTACCATCCCGATGGCCATGACCGTGGAAGATTGCCAGGCCATCGTGGAAGCCAGGCGCAAAGCCAACAAGGTGTATATGATGATGGAAACCGCCCTGTATACCCGCGAATTTTTATACGGATTAAATTTAGCTCAAACCGGACAACTGGGCCGCATCCAGTTTGTGCGGGGTTCGCATATCCAGGACATGAGCATGGAAGGCTGGGCGGAATATTGGAAAGGTTTCCCGCCGATGCTGAACGGTACCCACGCCATTTCCCCGCTGTTGCGCATCAATAATACGAAAGCCGAAAGTGTGGTTTGCCACGGCTCCGGGCGGTTATCAGAAGATTTAGCCAGCCGTTATGGTTCGCCGTTTGCCGTTGAAACCGCCACCTTCACTTTGAAAGACTCCGACGTAGTAGCTGAAGCAACCCGTTCTTTGTTTGACGTAGTTCGCCAGTACCGAGAAAGCTACGACGTGTACGGCACTAAAATGTCGTTTGAGTGGGAGCAGTTGCAGGACGAGCAGCACGTTATTTTTGATGGCGGCGAAAATGCCCACCGCATCGATGTACCTGATACCGACGAATTATTGATAGAACCAATTAAGCATTTTACGAAACGCGAGAAAATTGACGACCCTAACCACGTTTCTTTTCTGCAGGGCGCCGGACACGGCGGGTCGCACCCGCACCTGGTGCAGGAATTTGTAGCGGCCATCATAGAAGGCAGGAATTCGGCGGTAGATGCCGATGTGGCCGCTAATTATACCTGTGCGGGTATCTGCGCCCACGAATCGGCGATGAACAATGGCAAACGCATTTCTATCCCGGATTTTGAATTAAACGGCACCCTGGTTAAAGAAGAAGTTTCGGCCTAACCTTTTAGAGGGGAACGGCTAAATTATTAGCCGTTCCCCATGTTACTAACCTGTCACTTACCTTTAATTTTTGCGCGATGCTATCTTTTGGTGCCAGTACTTTTATTTGGGTTTCGCCTTTTTCTACGCAGTATTTTGATTTGGTTTCAAAGGTTAAAGCCATGGGGTTTGATATTCTGGAGGTAGCCGTAGAGCAAATAGCGTTGATAGATTGGCCTACGTTAAAGGCGCTGGCCGATGAAAATGGGTTGAAAATTACCATAAGTGGTGCTTTTGGGCCAAACCGGGATATTTCCAGCGATAACCCAGCTGTGCGGGAAGAAGGTTTGGCTTACATTAACGATTGCTTAAAAATTGCCGCGGATATGGGCAGCCCAGTATTTACTGGTCCGGTTTATTCCGCGGTAGGCAAAACCCGTTACGTAACCGCCGACCAGAAAAAACAAGAACGCCACTGGTGTATCGAAAACCTCCAGAAAGCCGCGCAAGTAGCCGCCGATTACGGCGTCGTTATCGGGGTGGAGCCCCTGAATCGTTTTGAAACCGATATGATCAACACCATCGATCAGGCCATCGCTTTGGTACAGGAAATAGACCACCCGAATATTAAAATATCCCTGGATACTTTTCATGGCAACATCGAAGAAAAAAGTATACCGGCCGCTATTCGCAAAATTGGCAAAAATTTATTATGCCATGTGCAGGGCAACGAATGTGATAGGGGTACGCCCGGAACCGGCCATTTAGATTGGGTAGGCATCAACGAGGCTTTGCTGGATATTGGTTACACCGGCGCGCTGGTAATCGAAACTTTTGGCGCGCCTTCCAAAGAGTTGGCCAAAGCCGCCTGTATCTGGCGACCCTTAGCCAACAGTGCCGACGAACTGGCCCGCGAAGGATTAGACTTTTACCGGAAGAATTTTGTACCTGCCTTTATACCGCAGCCGGAAATTTAAATCAGCAAAATAATATTCTCTTAAGTCAATATATTATTTTGATATAATATTTGCTCAAAAGTATTATAACTAATACTGAGTAAGGTAATTTAAAGTCCTTCTCAACCGCTAATTTAGGCTGGGCTGAATACCAGCCTTAGCAAAAAATAATAATATTTACTAAACTGCTTCAGCAGCAGGTAGCTAAGGTATCAAAAGAAAATTAAAAATTCCCGCTTGTTTTTCTCTTATGGGTAATTTCAAATAACTCGGGTAAACACCTGATCTGGGTTAGTGCAAAATAAAAAAAATTGCTACCGTTTAATTAATTGCTTTTCTAGGCATATTATTCATTAGGTTTTAGAAATATTAAAATGGGCATAACCGCAATTCGTTTTTTGTTCTGTTGGCATGGCCTCTTTTATTGCGGCTGTATTTTTACCGTTAATGCTCAGGTGCCAGTAAATCTATCTGGTTTAAATAAAAAGCAAGGGGTTACGGTTACCCAACAAAAAAACACTTTGCTCGTTTCCTGGCCTACCGGGACAACGGAGAAAGGGCGTTTGGTGCTGGATTTGCAAGCCGAAAATCCGCTGTTTAAAAGCATACGCTGCAAAAGAACGGTGCGTTAAAAGAGATTGCCTCAGACCTGGAGCCGGTATTTTTATTAACCGTAGGTAAAAGAAATTTGGTAAAGCAGAACGGCTGGAATATATTTTTTGATAATACCGCTTATCTGCCGCATCAAACTTTTCCGGTAAGTTTAGTAAAGCGAAATGCCCAGGTTACCTCTAATGGCTCCCAAACCAATATCGTTATTTCGGAAGCCTCGGCCGGAACCTTTAGGGGTAACCTGGAAATTACCTTGTTTAATGGAAGCCCGCTATTAAATATTGCGGCGGTATTAACCACAGAAGTAGATTCTACGGCCATTATTTACGATGTCGGCCTGGTAAGTAAAAACAATGCCTGGGAAAAAGTTTTTTGGGCCGATTCAAAAACAAATAATCTGCAAAGCGCCCTGGTTGGCAATCAGTCTGCGCAGGAAGTGCCCGTAAAATACCGGACCATTATCGGACAAGGCAAAGCGGGTAGTCTGGCGGTTTTTCCGGCGCCACATCAATATTTTTACCCCTGGACAATGTTTATAATTTAAAAAATGTATGGCACGGAAATAATTACCGGAGCCTGATTTCTGGTTATGGTTTAGGTATTCGACACGATTTAATGGGCGATAGGAGGTGGGTTCCCTGGTTTAATGCCCCGCCCAAAACCCAGCAGCGGCTGAATTTCTTTTGTCTGTTAAGTACCGAAAAAGATGGCAAAATACTAGAAGAAGTTAAACGGTTTACCCACGGCGATACCTACCAGCAACTGGCCGGACATTACACTTTGGCGGCGCACTTTCACCAGGAGCATGTGGATGATGTTTTAACGCACAAACCCTTGCCGGAAATCCCCGGTTTTGTACAAACCCTTCGCAATGCCGGCGTTAATATTGTAGCCACCGGCGAATTTCACCTGGCTGGTAACCCCAAGGATTTGGGTCCCCGGCGGCTAACTGAATTCAAAAAACTATTTGAGGAATGTGAGCGGCTATCTAATGGTAATTTTTTGCTTTTACCCGGCGAAGAAGCCAATGTTTATTATGGTGGCCATTGGATGAATTTTTTTCCCAAGCCAGTTTATTGGATCCAATCGCGACAGGTGGGCCAGCCATTTGTGGAAGAACACCCCGAATACGGGAAAGTGTACCGGGTGGGCAGCAAGGCCGATATGTTAAATTTATTAAAAGTCGAAAAAGGCATGGCCTGGACCGCGCATGCCCGTACCAAGGGCTCGGTTGGTTTTCCGGATAAATACATGGGCGAAGATTTTTATAAGTCCGACCGGTTTTTTGGAGCAGCCTGGAAAAACCTGCCGGCCGATTTGTCCCAGCCCCGGCTAGGGAAAAGAGCGTTGGATGTATTGGATGATATGGCTAATGCAGGCGATAAGAAATATATGCTGGGTGAAGCCGACCTTTTTAAAATTGAACCCGATTACGAATTGTACGGCCACATGAATATCAATTACCTGCAGCTAAATAAAATGCCGGAATTTAAAGACGGCTGGCAAACCGTATCAAATTCACTGGAAGGTGGCAAGTTCTTTGTGACTACAGGCGAAATATTGTTACCCACTTTTACGGTTAATAGCATAGGAAGCGGCGAAACCCTGAAA
>JAQBNV010000002.1 GCA_028288395.1 Adhaeribacter sp.
TAAGCCAAATGGAAGTTCCATTCATACCTTAAGTATCCAAACTCTTGAAGAAATTGTATAAGGGCTAAGAATGTTTTCAACCGGCTTAGGACCTTATTACAACCCTCTGGCAGAACTTATAAGAACAAAGAAAAAAGATATAAAGAACATACAAATTGAACCAAAAAAAAATTACGTCTTAGTCATTGATGAAATAAATAGGGCTAATATTTCAAAGGTTTTTGGAGAATTGATTACTTTACTAGAAGAAGACAAAAGAATTGATGCCAAAAATGAGCTTCGTATCACATTACCTAATGGCGAAAAAGAGTTTAGCATTCCACCAAACCTTTTTTTGATTGGGACAATGAATACGGCGGATAAATCCATTGCTCTTATAGACATTGCCTTACGCAGGCGTTTTGAATTTATTGGTGTCTTTCCTGATTACAGCAAATTGGAGGAGAGTGATGGAGAGTTATTAAAACATATTAATAAGCAGATTTACTCACGCAAAAAATCAGCTGATTATTTAATAGGCCACGCTTACTTTATGTCTGGAGTTGAAACCACGAAAGTGATAAAGAATAAAATCATACCCCTTTTAATTGAATATTTCTCCGGTAAAACCGATATAATAGAAGATATATTTAAAAATAGCGGATGGTCTATTTGGTACGATTTGGAAAAATATGAGTGGGAAATTCAATCTGGTACTGGTGGGAACTCTTTTTGAGCATGGTGAACAAATTACTGTTCACGACAGAAAAAACCTTGAAGGTTATTTGTTCTCCTTATGGAAAGAACATAAAGGTTTATGGCCAGGACAAGTTTACACTAAAAATTCACCTGATCAGCACAATTATCAACCTTTTTTATCATTTGATGGTAACCAAGCAAAAGCAAATAATTATATAGGGTTTATAACCTGTAATGGTATTTCTATTGAGATATATCCTAAAGTTTTTAAATTTCTGCCCAACCTAAAAAAAGAATTAATGCATCGGCATTTATTCTTTTGGTTTAGCTACTGCAAAAGAATAAAGTTTCCATTTAACCAATCCTTTCTTGACAATTTTGCTATTGAACACTTCCCTGAGTTGATAATATACTTAATGGCTAAACAAATCCTTGAAACAGTAATTAATCAGCCTTTTTTAACTTATGAGGAAATGGAAGAGGCATTATCAACGCCAAGGGGAAGAATAAACTTCAATCGTTTTACTAAAAGCATGTCTTATGGAAGGCAGCACTTAATAGACTGCGATCATGAACCTTTTATTTTTGATAATTACCTAAATAGAACGATTAAATATTGCATTCGTCTTTTAAAAGCCCAATCCACTCAAACAGATACTCAAAGCATATTAAATGAGATTATTTTTTTATTGGATGAAGTAGAAGACCAAGTTTGTACAGTAGGACAATTAAATAGATTAAGGGTTCCTATTGCATTTGAAGCCTATGAAGATGTGATTCAAAGCTGCAAAATGATTTTGGAAAATCAAATTTATTCACATGCAGAGTATGAAATGAAACATTGGAGTTTACTTTTTCCGATGGAGTATATATTTGAAGATTTTATTTCGGGCTTTCTAAAAGAGCACTTCAGCAAAGACTTCATTATAGAAGCTCAAAAATCCGATCTTTATTTACATCAAAACCCTAAAACATTTAACCTTCAACACGACATCTTAATTATCAACAAAAGGACCGGAGAAAAGATAATTATTGATGCAAAATATAAACCAAGATGGAATCTAACCGAAGTAGATAATAAAAGAGGGGTTTCCCAAACAGATATGTATCAAATGATAAGCTATGCGTATCGCAGGGGCACAGATAAAGTACTTTTAATTTATCCAAATTCTTCAGACAAATTAATTGAAGACCATGTTTTTATAATACCTAGAGCTGATGGGAAAGAAGAGGTAAAAATCAAGGTAATTGATGTACCTTTTTGGTCAGAATATGACTATGCACTAATTCAGGAAAGATTATTTGATAAGCTTAAGAATGTACTATTTAACAACTTTTAGTATAAAACAACTAAATATATAAATCACTAGTAATTTGAATCTTAGCAAGCACAACTAATAAACTTTCATTAGTTTTATCACTTTATTATGTCTTAGATTTATTTGAAATCTCATATTCCCCTCGTTGATACAAATATAAGAACTTAACAATCATACTCCTGTATCATAAAACATCCCTTAAACTTAAATTATATGGACACTCCAAAAACAATATTTGTAACGGGCGGAACGGGAAAGCAGGGCGGCGCAGTTGCCCGGCATTTAAGAGATAAAGGATTTGAAGTGAAAGCACTTACCCGTGACCCCAATGCAGCTGCTGCTCTACGTTTGGCAAAGCACGGCATTCAGGTAATAAAAGGCGATTTAAATCAGCCGCAAACCTTTAAGCAGCACCTGCGAGTGGCTGATGGAATATTTAGTGTGCAGACTTTCGAAAATGGCATTGCTCAGGAAATAAAGCAGGGCATAGCTTTGGCAAACCTGGCCAGAGAATATGACATCCGCCATTTTGTATATTCGTCGGTAATAGGAGCCGATTTACCTACAGGTATTCCGCACTGGGAAAGCAAAGGCGAAATTGAAAAATATATCCAAACCATTAACCTACCCGCCACCATTATAAGGCCGGCTTCCTTTTACGAAAACTTCCTGCTGCCTTCGGTTAAGAGCCGCCTGCTAAAAGGCAAGCTCGTTTCGCCGGTAAATAAAGATATTGTGCAGCAATTTATTAGTACCGAAGATATTGGAAAAGTAAGTACCCAAATATTTGCCAACCCAGATAAATATACCGGCCAAACGATAATCCTGGCGGCAGAAGAACTGGATATGCTCCAGGTAGCGACCTTGTTTTCGGAAACTTTAGGTAAAGAAATTAAATACCAAAAGTTGCCCGGCTTGATTGCCAGGTTAGTAATGGGAAAGAAAATCTACCAAATGTTTAAATGGATAAACGAAAATGGCGGTGTTTTTACAAATAATATTCCGAAGTTAAAAGAGGAATTTCCCGGACTGATGTCCCTTCGGCAGTGGATAGAGCTGAATTTTAAGACTACCTAGCTTTGATATTCTTAATCTTTTATTCTTCAACGCAACAATTCCTGGGCGGCATCGAAGCCGCTTGCCAGGGCCGCTTCCACGGTTCCCATGGCGTGGCCGCGGTATAAACCTTCGCCGGCAAAATAAAGCGTACCGGCTATTGGCCGGGCTACTATTTCCTGAGCTTCGGCTGCCGCTACGGTGGCATAGGCGTAAGCACCGCGGGCAAAAGGATCGGCGGCCCAGTTAAAAACCACGCTGGCTTTTAAATATTCCTGTAAAACAACCACGGTAGTGTTAAATATATTAGCCAGGTTCGTCAATGCTTCGGCTATCAGGTCATGGTCGGGTAGATCTTTGTATTTTTCGGCGGGCGGACCAGCCAACCAAGCCGTTAGCAGCGGTGTTTCATCTGGCAATTGGGTCCACCAG
>JAQBNV010000016.1 GCA_028288395.1 Adhaeribacter sp.
TTACGCAGGAAATTAAAAAATGGTTAACCGGAGGGGTAAACTTTGGCTATGCCAGAACCGAAAGCAATAACAACGGGCAGAGCGAAGATTCTGGTAGCATATTTTGGTTTGCCGACAATATGCCGCCAATTTATCCTTTGTTTATGCGCGATGCTGAAGGCAAGTTACTTACCGATCCGATATTTGGTGGTAACCGGTTTGATTATGGTGGGGGAACTCCCGCTACTTCACGCGGTTTTGGTGGCTTAACCAACGCTATTTCGGATGCTACTTACGATGTGAACCGGAACAACCGCAATGAAATGAACGGTAGCGCCAATGTAAACTTTGATATTCTGGAAGGTTTAACCTTTGAGAACAGATTGGGTTTGCAGTATTACAACGACAATTATGTAAACAGAGGCAATAAATATTACGGCGGTTCAGCCTCTCAGAATGGTAGCATTTATACCGAAAGAGAAGAATTAACCTCTTTTAATTTATTAAATTTATTAAGATATAACAAAGCATTTGGGCAGCATGGTATAGATGCTTTAGCAGCGCACGAAGCCAGTAACTGGCGCCGTAGCCTTTTAATAGCTTCGGGTTATAACTTAGTAGATCCGGATTTGTTAGATTTAAGCAATGCGGTGGTATTTAACCCATCCAATTCTTATACAGAAGCTTATTCCCTAGAGAGCTACTTCGCGCAGGTAAACTACGACTTCTCTAAAAAATACTTCTTATCCGGTACTATCCGGAGAGATGGTTCTTCCCGGTTCCGGGAAGATAAATGGGGTACCTTTGGTTCGGTAGGTGCCGCCTGGTTAATTTCCAGCGAAGATTTCATGAGCAACCTGCCAATTATTAGCAATTTAAAATTAAAGGCTAGCTACGGCTTAATCGGCGATCAGGCAGGCGTAGGTTACTATCCGGGTTATAATTTGTTTGATGTAGATAATTTAAATGATGCGCCGGCTTTCGCTTTCTACTCTAAAGGTAACCCCGATTTAACCTGGGAAACTTCTAAGATGTTCCAGACCGGAATTGAGTTTGGTATTGGTGAATATTTAACCGGCTCGTTTGATTATTATATTAAGAATACCGACAACTTAATTTTTGAGAGAAGAGTTGGTCCTTCTTTAGGTTATGCCTTAATGCTGGTAAACGACGGAAAGTTAAGAAACCGGGGTTTTGAATTTGATTTAACCGGCCACGTTCTGAAAACCGAAGACTACCGTTTGAGCTTAAACGTAAACGGCGAAATATTTGACAACGAGATTACCGAAATGCCATTAGAAGATGTGGTTACAGGTAAACAAAAGCCAATAGATGTACAAGCGCCTTATGGCTGGTCGGTAGGTCACTCTATTTTCGATTTCTATATGAGAGAATATGCCGGTATAGATCAAACCGATGGCAGGGCTATGTGGAATGTGGTATACAATGATGCGAATAATAATGATGCCTTAGATTCGGGCGAAAAGATAACCGACTTAACTGATTATTTAGCCGATAATCCGGATGTGCGGGAATCTGACCTGAAAACCACTACCTCTAAAACGTACACAGATGCAACCCAGAAGTATGTTGGTAAATCGGCTATCCCTAAAATAAGAGGAGCCTTTAATTTATCTGGAGGTTATAAAGGATTTGATTTAAGTGCCCAGTTAATTTACAGCGTGGGTGGTTATTCTTACGATTACCGGTATGCTTCTTTAATGGGCAATGGTTTAATTGGCAGTAACAACTGGCATACCGACATCCTGAACAGATGGCAGAGCGCCGAGGATCCAGGCGATGGGGTGGTTCCGCGGCTTTCCAATAACGCAGATATAAATGCGGCCGGTGCTTCTACCCGTTTCCTTACGAAAGCAAATTACCTGGGTCTAAATAATGTTCGTTTAAGCTATACCGTTCCGGCTAGTTTAACCAGCAAAGTTGGCTTAGGTGGTCTTACTGTATGGGTATCCGGCGATAATTTATGGATTAACACCGCTCGTAAAGGCTTTTACCCTTCTATTTCGGAGGCAGGTAGCTCTAACCGGGACAATAGCCAAAGCAGATACCAGTACAATCCTTTATCTACCTTAACCGGTGGTTTAAGAGTTAAATTTTAATTAAATCGAAATGAAGAAAAATATATATTTAATGGGTGCAGTTGCTCTTTCGCTTTTGGTGAGCAGTTGTAAAGATGATTTCCTGGATGAGCAACCAACCCAGCGGTTGTCGCCGGAACAAATTGCGAAGGCGGCTGAAAAAGATCCTTCTTTGTTGAATGGCAGTATAGCTGGTTTGTACGCCACCATGTATAAAACCGAAACCGGCGGGACGACTAACCACGACGATTTCGGGCAGAAAGGCTATGATATTTATAGCGATTTTCTGGTATCGGATGTGGCTTTGGCCGGTACGAATTACGGCTGGTATACTGGCGTGGTACGGTATCAGGCTACTAAGGATTTTACGGGTAACCCCGCCTATCAGCCGTGGCGGTATTATTACCGGCTTATTTTGGGCGCTAATACCGTAATTGATTTGTTGGGCGGTACAGATGCCGAGCAAACGGTACCGGCAAACCGTTACACCATGGGGCAGGCCAAAGCACTCCGGGCTTATGCCTATTTTTATCTCGCCCAGTATTATTCAACCGGTTATGGTACCGGTGCCGAGAAGATATTGCCTATCTACAAAGATACGAAGTCTCCTAATCAGCCAAAAAGTACTTCGGCGGAGGTTTATGATTTTATAGTAGCAGATTTAACCCAGGCCATAGAATATTTACAAGGCTTCAACCGGGCTTCTAAAGACCAAATAAACCAGCAGGTAGCAAAAGGCTTATTGGCTTACGCTTTATCGGCCCGGGGTACTACCGCCGATTTAAACCAGGTCGTTAAGCTTACCGATGAGATTATTATCAATGGCGGCTTTCGGTTGTTAGAGAAAAATGAAGTGGTTGCCCAGCTTGATCCGGCAACCGGCCGGGTATTAAATCCGGAGTCCGGCTTTAACAATGTAGCTAGCCCGAGCTGGATGTGGGGTGTGGACCTTACTTTAGCCAACAACCTTGACCTGGTTTCTTGGTGGGGGCAAATGGATATTTTTACCTACAGCTACGCCTGGGCCGGTGACCCAAAAACCATTGACAAAGGACTGTATGATGCCATTCGGGCCGATGATGTTAGAAAAGGCCAGTTTGACCCGGAAGATGGCGGCATTGAGAAATTCTACGAAGAAGATGACTACGCAGAAGGTGACATGGACTTAATGCCGGTAAATAAATTCTTTGATCCGGCCCGGGTAATTGGTGGTCAGCGCAATGTGGTAACAGATTATGTATATATGCGTCTGGAAGAGATGTATTTATTAAATGCCGAAGCAAAAGCCAGATTAGGCCAGGATGCCCCGGCTAAGGATATGCTGAAAAAATTGTTAGCGAAACGGCTTACGAATACCAGTTACGTAGATGCGCTCAGCGGCCAGGGACTGCTGAATGAAATTTATCTCCAGACCCGGATTGAATTATGGGGAGAAGGTAAAGCTTATTTAGCTATGAAGCGACTAAAGAAAACCGTTACCCGGGGTTCTAACCACCTGTTCGAGGCTGGAAAGTCGTTTACGTATGATGCTGACGAATTAACTTTTCCTATTCCGCAAGCCGAAGTACTAAATAATCCGGTACTGAACCAATAAGTGGTTTTTAGATAGCTCATTAAAAGCTATCCAGAAATTGCAAAATTATTCAATTTATAAAACATAAGGGCTGTTCGCAAGAACAGTCCTTATGTTTTATAAATGCCTGAAAAACAGCTTTCTGTGGAACCATCATCTGTAATTAACGCTAGCAGTTGCTCAGCCTGAGGTGTTAATACCAAATCGCCTAAAACTGCTTCTATTGGAAACCCAGTAGTTTTTAAAAGCCTGCCGGGTTTTATTAAGCTGTTACGCTAATAGCTACCCTTATGGATGAGGGTTTAAACTATGGGGCATTAATATTTATTTACCATTTACAAAGTATAAGCCTCCCTGGCGGAATTGAGTTTCAAGACAGGTTCTTGTTTTATGGGCCAATTTTTATTATTAAGTCGGGAGAATAAGGTGGGAATGCTGTGATTTTTTGGAATTTTGTTAAATCTTGTCATAAAATTTATTTATCCCTTATGTCTTCTCCATTTCGATGCTGGCATTGTACTGCTGCTCTTATAAGCTTAACCTTTTTATTCCATCCTGTTTATGGCCAGGATAAAATATCGGCTACTCTAACCATCGATCAGATCATGCAGGGTACGGCGTTTACAGGTACTTCGCCCAGTAATATTTATTGGGCGGAAAATGGGCGGCAGCTTTTCTTTCAGTGGAATCCCGATAATAACCGCCGGGATTCTTTGTATCAAGTGGGAGTCGATGGTAAAAATATTCGGAAAGTAACCGCCCGGGAAAGCTGGAGCCTGCCCAGTCCCAATGGCGCTTACAACCGCAACCGGAGCCAGAAAGTATTTGAGAAAAACGGGGATATTTATTTACTAGAAATAAAGACAGGTAAAATACAGCAACTCACCAATACCGTTGAACGGGAATATTTGCCGGATTTTAGTTTCGACCAGCGAAAAATAGCTTTTCTGCAAAAAGATAACCTGTTTTACCTGCACCTGAACTCGGGTCAGTTGGTGCAACTAACCGATTTTCGGAAAGGTACCAAACGACTGGATCCCGAAGCACCCAAAAATGAGCAGGAAAAATGGCTGCGTACTCAGCAAACCGGCTTGTTAGATATAATAAAACTACGCGAAGCAGAAAAAACAGCGGCCAACGCCCAGGTTAAAGCCATTGCCCGGAATCGTCCCGTCGAAATTTATCTCGGTGAAAAAGTGGTGGATAATATTGTATTGAGTCCGGATGAACGTTACATTACCTACCGCCTGACTACTTCCCGGGCCGCTACCAGCCAGCTAACCCAGGTGCCAAATTTTGTTACCAGTTCTGCGTTTACCGAAAATATTCCTTCCCGCCCCAAGGTGGGCAACCCGCAACCGGTTTACGAAATGGCGCTTTACGATCGGCAGCAGGATACAATTTATGGGATTTCTTTTAAAGATTTGCCTGGCATCAACGAAGTGCCGGTTTCCCGGAAAGATTATCCCGCTGCCAAAACAGTAACTAAAACTCCGCGAAGCCTGGCACTTTACGGCCCGGTGTGGTCGGATAATGGAAAAAATGCGTTACTGGTGGTAAGGTCGCAGGATAACAAAGACCGGTGGCTGTTGGGTTTTGAACCGGCTACCCGTAACCTGAAATTATTGTATCGCCAGCACGACGATGCCTGGATTGGCGGGCCAGGTATTGGCTACGGTGCCGGCGAAATCGGGTGGCTGCCGGATAATGAACATATCTGGTTACAGTTGGAAGAAACCGGGTATTCTCATTTGTACACCGTAAATATTAAAACCGGGGTCAAGCGGGCTTTAACCCAGGGCAACTACGAAATTTCAAACCTGCAGCTGTCGCGGAATAAAAAATACTGGTATTTTAATGCGAATAAAGATCATCCCGGCGATGTACAGTTTTACCGCCTGCCGCTAGGTGGCGGTCAGGCGGTAGCTTTAACCAATTTGCCGGGTAGCCACGAGGTAACCTTGTCGCCGGACGAGAAAACCTTGGCCATCCGGTATTCCAGCAGCAACCAACCATGGGAATTATACCTACAGGACAACCGGCCGGGAGCCAAACCAAAGCGAATAACAAGTTCGGTAACTCTGGCTTTTAAGGCCTATAAATGGCGCGAGCCGGAAGTGATTTCATTTAAAGTTAGCGATGGGGCCACCGTTTTTGCCCGCTTATATCGGCCTGCCCAAGCAATTGCCAAAGGCCCGGCGGTTATGTTTGTGCACGGTGCCGGTTATTTACAAAATGCGCATAAATGGTGGAGCCAATATTTCCGGGAATATATGTTTCATAACTTTTTGGCAGATAACGGTTACACTGTACTGGATATTGATTACCGCGGCAGTTCGGGGTATGGGCGCGAGGTACGGACCGGCATTTACCGGCACATGGGCGGCAAAGACCTGAGCGACCACGTAGACGGCGCTAAACTGCTGGCCGAACAATATGGGGTAGACCCGAAACGCATTGGTATTTACGGCGGTTCGTACGGTGGCTTTATCACCTTAATGGCTATGTTTACGCAACCCGATGTTTTTGCAGCGGGTGCCGCCCTGCGCTCCGTTACCGATTGGGCGCATTACAACCACGGTTATACTTCTAATATTTTAAACGAGCCTTTTACCGATAGCCTAGCTTATGTCCGGAGTTCGCCCATTTATTTTGCCGAGGGGTTGAAAGGAGCTTTGCTCATGTGCCACGGTATGGTAGATACCAACGTGCACTTTCAAGATATTGTGCGGCTGTCGCAGCGTCTCATCGAGTTAAAGAAAGAGAACTGGGAGTTGGCCGTGTATCCGGTAGAAGACCATGCGTTTACCGAGCCCAGCAGCTGGGCAGACGAGTATAAACGCATTTTTAAACTATTCGAAAGTAATTTGAAGCCAACCGCTAAGCCCTAAACCAACACTAACAGGCGAGTTAATAATTAACGCGGCTGGGCTGAAAGAAGAATTAACTAATGGTAATTAAGCTGCGGAAGCCGAAAGTTCCGTCGTTTTTTTAAGCTGAGCTTTCTTTTAAAATATTAAATAAATGCACCAGGAATATACGAACGGCAAATTTATTATTTCTACCGATCCGGAAAAGTTGGACCTGGGAGTAATTCACGGGTATTTGGCGAATGAATCCTACTGGGCCGAAAAAATTCCGCCGGAAGTAGTCGCGCAGGCCATTGAACACTCCCTCAATTTTGGCTTATACGTTAACACCGGAGAGCAGATTGGTTATGCCCGGGTGATCACCGATTTCACTACCTTTGCTTATTTGTGCGACGTTTTCGTATTGCCGAAATACCGCGGAAAGGGCTTGGCCAAGTGGTTAATGGCTAGCGTAATGGCGCAACCGGATTTACAAAACCTACGCCGCTTTATGCTCATGACCAAAGATGCCCATCGTTTATATACCCGCTACGGGTTTGCACCCGTAAAAGATCCGGCTAACTGCCTTGAAATAGCCAGACCCGGACTGTATAAAAACAGCGCCGGGTCTGAGCAATAATTTAAGGAATATTTTTATTTAGAATTGGTAATTCAAAGCCATGCCATTTGATATGCCATCCATCACCGGAATAACGACAGGCGTAACAGAGAAACCGGAGCCATTTTCTTTTTTATGTAATTGCGGTACCAGAATACCCACCGTAGTGCCTATCCCGTAGCCCAATATCACGTCGCTCAAAAAATGCTTACCGGCTTTCAGGCGTAAATAACCAACGGTTGCCGGTACGGCAGCGGCGGCACCCCAAACAAAATGCCGGGCCGGCGAATCGGGATTAAAATCATGAAAAACCTTCGCCAGGAAAAAAGTGGCTGATGCGGTTGCGGCCGGATGCCCGGCAAAAAAAGCGTTGCGGGCGTTTTTACTGGTTCTATCTTTCAGGGGCGCTTCCGTGCCATAAACCATGGGTCTTTTACGGTCTACCAGGCCGGCTGTCATGGCAAATAAGGTGCCGGTAACCGACATGGTTTCGGCATAGAGCAGAAAAACCTGGGGGGCATTCTGGTACACGTCATCGTTCAGGAGTAAAGCCAGGGGTGCTACAAAAGAACCATAAAAAGGAATGTCACTCGCTTTTTTGGCCGACTCGCTGTAGTATCCAGCCGAAAAACGGTC
>JAQBNV010000034.1 GCA_028288395.1 Adhaeribacter sp.
GTACGCACTTTCAAAAAATTATAATCAGGTGGAAGCCTCCTTACTCTCTTAACAAAGCAGAAGTTACAATATTCAAAAAATCTAATTTAATCTATTTGCACTTAACCCTCCCCATTTATTTTACGCCATGTTCTTGATTATTCCAGAATCAAGAACATGGCGTAAAATAAATATATACCTTCTGCGACCTACCCAAAACGGCCAAGAGGTACGAAACAGCATTTATTTACGCTTTTTTTCTAAAGGTTAACCGTCACCTAAGTTTTAAAGCTAAGCAACGGAAAAAGGTTAAGGTCCTACAGCGGATGAATTTATAGGTAAAAACTATTGGCTAATCGCTTAAAGCTAAAAACTAATTTTTTACCTTTAAGCCCTAATTACAATTTCATGATTCAGAAAAGTAACCGGCTGCAGAATGTTTTTTACGAAATTCGCGGACCGATATTTGAAAAAGCGCTGGAGCTCGAGATGCAGGGGTATAAAATTACCCGCCTGAATATCGGCAATCCGGCCCCGTTTGGCTTTGATGCCCCCGACGAGATTATCCACGACGTAATTATTAATATCCGGCGAGCGCAGGGCTACACCGACTCCAAAGGTTTATTTGCGGCGCGCAAGGCTGTTATGCACGATTGCCAGCGCATAGGCATCCCCAACGTAAAGATAGACGATATCTATATTGGCAACGGCGTAAGCGAGCTGATCCTGCTCTCGATGCAGGCCTTATTGAACAACGGCGACGAAATCCTGATTCCGGCACCGGATTATCCGCTCTGGACGGCCTCGGTTAACCTGGCCGGGGGCAAAGCCGTGCATTACATCTGCGACGAAGCCGCCGACTGGTCTCCCGATTTGGCCGACCTCGAAAGCAAAATAACGCCCCGCACCAAAGGCTTGGTAATAATCAACCCCAATAACCCAACCGGGGCAGTTTATTCCGAGGAAGTGTTGCGGCAAATGGTAGCCATTGCGGAACGCCACAACCTTATTATTTTTTCCGACGAAATTTACGACCGGATATTATACGACGATGCCGTTCATTTTTCGCCGGCCACTTTTTCAGACGATATCCTATTCCTGACGTTTAGCGGTTTATCCAAAAATTACCGGGCGGCCGGTTTCCGGGCGGGCTGGCTGATTGTGAGTGGGGCCAAAAGCCGCGCTAAGTCCTATATCGAAGGCATTACGGCCCTCGCCAGCATGCGTTTGTGCAGCAACGTGCCGTCGCAGTTCGCCATCCAAACGGCCCTGGGCGGTTACCAAAGTATTAAAGATCTGGTATTGCCTAATGGCCGTTTACGCCGACAGCGCGATGTAGCTTACGAGAAATTAACCCAGATTCCGGGCATTACCTGCGTTAAACCCAAAGGCGCTTTTTACATGTTCCCGAAAATCGACGTAGAGAAATATAAAATCAAAGATGATCAGCAGTTTGTCCTGGATTTATTAATCGACCAAAAGATATTGGTGGTGCAGGGAACCGGCTTTAACTGGCCGAAGCCGGATCACTTCCGGGTAGTATTTTTGCCTACGGTAGAGGAACTGGCCCCTACTATTGACCGGATTGGGCTGTTTTTGCAGGATTACTCTGGTAACATGGATAAATAAAGCCTTTTTCTTGAAGCAGCCTTAAGTCACCCCGCCCTATTCTTGAATTTAAAAACCTGCTCTTAAACCGGCAGGTTTTTTTTATGCTCAATTCATCTTCTTTAATGGGTCATAAGATAAAGCCTCTTTAGGAATGTTTCATCCAACTTAAGCTATCCTCTTTAAGAATTGTTAACTCTTTCTCCCTTAGCTTCTTTAAACACGTTTTCATCTAATAATTAATAAAATTTCATCAAGTTGAAAATAAAATTATTGTAAATATTACAATAAGATTGAATGATTATTTGAATAAATTTTAGTTTCTAATTCCAGCTTATCTCGTTTTATCCTAAATCCATGAAAAATTTAAATAATAGACAAATGCGTACTAATATTTAAAATTTTGAAATACTAAGATTTATTTGTAACTCTACTTTGCAATCGGTTGCATAAAGACTTGTTTGTTTTAATCCAGGGAAAATATAAGCCCGTTGCAAATACCAAAATTAAATATTTATCATGTTTTAGTTTCTAATAATTATCCACCTAAAAAAACGGTATGCTTAAATTCTTACACCAAGAACAAACAACCTCTGAATGCATCCCCTAGCCGGCACTATTTCATAAAGAAAAATTTTACTAATTTTTGAGTTTGGCAGTTATCATTTTTAACTGTTAAAGGAATTTTTATGCCTAATATTTCTGGCGTATTGTACTTTTTATTATTTGGCCAATGCCGTTTTTGTTCTAATAAGGAGAGCTACATCTCATATCTGCCAAAATACTGATTCTTTCACCATAACCTTTTTATAATTTCCTGACTCCTAATCACTTATATTTTAAATACACTGAAACTTATTCCTAAACAACTATCCACCAATTTTTAGCCTTATGAGAAATTTTACACGAGAGTGGCAAAAAGTGACTTTTGGCTTATTAGTGATTGCTTTCTTTAGTAACAGTACGCATGATGCTGTTGCTAATGATAAAAGCGCTGCTATTAGCAAAAGGGCTTTGATTAACATAATTACTTCCAAACATTTTGTTGCCTGGCCTATAACCGGTAAGGTTACCTCCGCTACCGGCGAAGCCCTCCCGGGTGTAACGGTACTGGTAAAAGGAACAACTAATGGCGTTACAACCGGATCGGATGGTTCATTTAGCCTTACCGTGCCCGATCAGGCCGGCACTTTAGTTATTTCTTTTATTGGTTTTGCCACCAAAGAAATAGCTTTTACCAAGGCCGGCACTTATAATATTACCCTGGCCGATGATGCCAAAACCTTGGAAGAAGTAGTAGTTACCGGTTATACCTCCGAGAAGAAGAAAGATATTATCGGTTCGGTTTCGGTGGTAAAAACTGAAGAATTATTAGCGACGCCTACCGGAAATATCTCCAGCCAGTTACAGGGCCGGGCACCCGGCGTAACCGTAAGTACCAGCGGTGAACCGGGCGGCAGTGCTAAGGTACGGATCCGGGGGTTTGGATCCTTTGGTGGTTCCGACCCCTTGTACGTAATTGATGGGGTGCCGGCAACTTCGAGCGGAGCCGGTATCTCATCCATTATCGATAACTTAAACCCAAATGACATCGAGTCGGTACAGGTGCTGAAAGATGCGGCTTCTGCCTCCGTTTATGGTGCCCGTGCTGCTAACGGCGTAGTTATCATTACCACAAAAAAAGGCAAATCCGGCAGTGCTAAAATCACGGTCGATTCTTATTACGCTACCAGCTTTTTTAATAAGTTTCCGGATATGCTTAACACCCGGGAATTAGGAGAAGCTTATTGGAAGGGATTGGCCGGGGCCGGCTACAAAGTAGGCGATGCCGCCTGGACGCACCCCCAATATGGCAAAGGTGCCGAGCCCGTTATACCAGAATATATTTTGGTTAACCTGAACGGCACCCGTATAGGCGGCGCGGATTTAGAAGCTTTAAGATTAAGCAATCCGGCCCTTTTTGCACAATATGTAGACCCGGCCAATTACGATTTCAAGAACCACCAGATAGTTAAATCCAGCGATACAAACTGGTTTGACGAAGTTTTTAATCCGGCTCCTACCCAAAGTTACCAGTTAGGTGCTTCCGGCGGTTCCGAAGTGGGTACTTATGCCTTGAGCTT
>JAQBNV010000054.1 GCA_028288395.1 Adhaeribacter sp.
TGAACAGCACCAGGTTAGTTTGGAAAGTATTTTTTTCTCCCTGAATTTTAGAAGATGAATGCCGCTTTTAATTAGGTAAAATAATGTTTATATTTGTGAACAAACGTTCATTCAATATATATGAATAAATTTGAAGCCAAGCGGGAACAAAGTAGAGAACATATTATGGGCGTAGCGCTAACTCTTTTTGCCGAAACCGGGTACGAAAAAACCACCATCCGGATGATTGCCCAACAGGCGCAAATTTCGCTGGGCCTCCTGTATAATTATTATCCGGGTAAAGATGAATTGTTAAAAGAAATATATTTGAAAGGACGCCAGGAAATGAACGCTGCCCTGCTGCCGGACGGCGATACGAATCCGAAGAATGATATTCAGCATTATATCCTCACGACTTTTAGAATACTAAAGCGGAACCGGCCATTTTGGAAATTACTTTATGGCATTCGGATGCAATCGCCGGTCATTCAGCAATTAGAAACTGAAATGCATACGGACACCAAACGGGTTCAGGATAGAATACAAGATTACCTGGTAAATGCTGGCCTCCCCTTCCCCGGTTTGGAAACGAAACTTTTATTTGCCACCATCGACGGAATTGCAAATCATTTTCTGTTGCACGAAAACTACCCGGTAGATGATATTGTGAATCTTTTACTTTTGAAATACCAGGCAAGAACCTAAAGTCTGCTTAACATAATATTGCAGATAATGCCCTAAGTGCCTAATATTGCCCGGAGAATAAATAAGTAATATTTAATAAAAAACTCCGGTCGTTTAGCGGACCGGAGTTAGATTATGTAAGCAGTTGTATATTATTATTATACTATGAATCAGGTAAAGCTATTTTACACCTGATTATTCCAGAATTATATATCAGGAATTTGCCATACAAGCAGCAATTATTTTTTATGCCTTTCCTGCAGCACCTGAATGATGTCGCTAAGTTTCATATCGGACCCCGCCAGTAAAACAAGTAAATGATAAAGCAGATCGGCGGCTTCGCCTTTCATTGGTTCTTTATTTCCGGCTACTGCATCAATTACCACTTCTACCGCTTCCTCTCCTACTTTCTGGGCCATTTTCTGAATGCCTCTCTGGAAAAGCGAATAGGTATAGGAGTTTTCGGTAGCGTTATTTTTACGTTCGTGGATTAAATTTTCCAGGTATTCCAGAAACAGGACGCTTCCGTGCTGTACCGGAAATACTTCCTTTTCGTTGGTGAAACAGGTAGCAGAACCCGTATGGCAAACCGGCCCCACAGGGTTTACTTTGATCAACAAGGGATCTTCATCGCAGTCGTGCTGCATGCTGACCACATTTAAAAAATTTCCCGAAGTTTCGCCTTTGGTCCAGAGGCGGTTTTTGCTGCGGGAAAAAAAAGTGACTACTTTTTCTTTTTGCGTTTGCACCAAAGCTTCCTGGTTCATGTATCCCAGCATTAAAACCTGCCCAGTGGTATTGTCCTGAATAATAGCCGGAATAAGGCCGCCGGCTTTTTCGAAATTTAAATTCATAAGCGTATGGGAAGTTGTTGGGCAGCGAGATAATTTTTTAAGACAGGTATTTTTATTTCCCCGAAATGGAAAATACTAGCGGCCAAAGCAGCATCGGCCTTGGCTTCGTGGAATACCTGAGAAAAGTGTTCGACGGAACCAGCCCCGCCGGAGGCAATCACCGGAATGGATACCTGCTGCGAAACGGCACCGGTAATATCTAAAGCAAAGCCATTTTTAGTACCATCGTTACTCATGGAAGTTAATAATATTTCGCCGGCGCCTAAATCTGCTATTTGTTTTGCCCATTCCACGGTTTCGTACGGTGTTTCGAGGGTGCCCGCCCGGCTGAATACTTTCCAGCCGTGAGCCGTTAACTTGGTGTCGATGGCAACGGTAATGCATTGGCTACCAAACCGTTTTGCTAATACGTTTACCAGGCCCGGGGTTTTGATAGCGGCCGAATTTACCGACACTTTATCGGCGCCTTCCTGCAAAAGCAACTCTACATCGGCAATGCAACTGATACCGCCACCAACTGTGAAAGGAATATCCAGGTGGCGGGCAATATCCCGGACCAAGGCAGCAAAAGTTTTTCGCTCCTCATTGGTCGCAGTAATGTCCAGGAACACGAGTTCATCGGCTCCCTGGCGGGCATATTCTGCCCCCAGTGCTACCGGATCGCCGGCATCCCGGATATTTTCGAACATAATACCCTTAACCGTACGGCCATTTTTAATATCGAGGCAAGGAATGATGCGTTTGGTTAGCATAAATATTTTTTTAATTCCAGCAAAGTAATGGTGCCTTCGTATATGGCTTTGCCAATAATAGCGCCGAATAGGCCCGCCGCCTGCAGATCGGCTACATCCTGAATAGTAGTTACACCACCGCTGGCCACAATATTTGCTTCGGGATACGTTTTTACCAAACCGGTATAAGTAGCTGTAGCAGGGCCCTGCAGTTTTCCATCTTTACTTACATCGGTACAAATAAATGTTTTGGCACCTTTCTGCAGGTAATCCGATACAAAGCCTGCAACCGTTATCTCCGATTGGTCGGCCCAGGCATTGATAGAAATGGTATTATCCCGGAAGTCGGCCCCAATAATAATGCGTTCGGCTCCGTATTTCTCCAGCCACTGCGATACCAAGGCGGGCTCCCGTACCGCAATACTCCCGGCCGTTATCTGGTTTGCGCCCGCCGAAAAAGCTCTTTCGATGGCTTCGTCTGACTGAATACCACCGCCAAAATCAATGTGGAGTTTCGTGGCCGAGGCTATGCTTTCCAAAACGGCTAAATTCACGGGCTTCCGGGCGCGGGCGCCATCCAGGTCTACCAGGTGCAGGTGCGTAATACCCTGGCCTT
>JAQBNV010000059.1 GCA_028288395.1 Adhaeribacter sp.
GCCCTTGGACGAAGAATATATTATTGATTGCGGGGCAGGACTGGAACAGGAAAATGGCAGCGAAGCTACCCTGGCCATGTTGGCGGCTGGTCTCCGGCCCGATGGTATTTTTGCTTTTTGCGATCCCATTGCCATTGGCATCATGATAACACTGAAAAAAAACAATATTAAAATACCCGAAGAGATAGCAATAGTAGGTTTTTGTGATGAACCCATGGATACCGTGGTAGAACCCCAGCTTTCTTCTTTGGTACAGCCAGCCTTTAAAATTGGGGAAACCGCTGCCCAAATATTTTTTGGCCAGATCAAAAACAAATCCGCTGCTGTCGAAAAGATTGTGCTCTCCACCGAACTAATGGTAAGGGATTCGAGCCTGCGGCACAAAAATTAAATAATTAAGAAGATAAATTTTGAATACGAAAATAAATTTTCTATTATTACGCAACCGGTTGCGCATATTCTATTGCTTACCGGGCATAATAGATAAATTTTGTAAAAAGCTACGGGCTTTAGGTTTGGATAAAAGGAATAGGCGTGCCAGTGGTTCTTTTAATTAATCAAATATTGCTATTTACCGGTACATTTTTTTCATTTTAAATCTGGGGTTATAAATCCACGCTGCTGAAAAGAAAAAGGCAGATTACTCTATTTCGATAACGATAGCGCCTGGCGCTTCCGCAACGAAAAATTGGCGGTGGCAAATATTTCTTTTAGTACAATTAGTTGCTGATACATTAAGACAAAAATGCCTTTTAAGAAGGCTTATGCCCCGCGGTGTTTCGCTCCAATATGGCTGATGCGCCCGGTTAACCACGACTTATAAACTACACCACAAAAATAAAATGAGGAAAATATTATATCTTTTGCTCTTGCCATTATTTGTAATATCGGGCTGCACGAATAAAGGCGGCATGGGGCAGACTGACGCCTCGTCGGAAAAAACGGGCAAAGGCCTTCCCCGGCGGGCAGAAGTGCTTTTCCTGGGCCACAACAGCAAGCACCACGATTCAGGTAAATACGCGCCCTGGCTGGCTATTTCTTTATTTAAAGAGGGCATTAATCTTACTTATACCACCCAACTGCAGGATTTAAATACCGAAACCCTGAATAAATACGATGGGTTGATTATTTATGCCAATCACGATAACCTGGCGCCGGAACAGGAGCAAGCGCTTCAGCAATTTGTGGAAAGCGGCAAAGGCTTAATTCCGCTTCATTCTGCTTCCGGCAGCTTCAAAAACTCGCAATGGTATATCAACGCCCTTGGCGGGCAGTTTAAATCGCACGGCACCGGCACCTTCTCCCCGGTCATCGCGAAAAAAAATCACCCGGTAACCCAAGGCCTGCCGGCTTTTTCTACCTGGGACGAAACCTACGTACACCAGAACCTGAACAAAGATATGACAGTTTTGATGGAGCGGGTAGAAGGCTCCACGCGCGAGCCTTACACCTGGGTTCGGAACCAGGGAAAAGGACGGGTTTTTTATACCGCTTACGGTCACAACGATAGCACCTGGATCAATCCGGGTTTCCTACAATTGGTAAATCAAGGCGTATTGTGGGCGCTCGGCGACCAAGTTAAAAAACAAATAGCGGGTTTAAATATTCCAAAGGTTGATATATATGCTTCCGCCGGGATTAACATTGCCGATTTTACCAAGCGCTACGAAGTGCCTGCCATGCAAACGGCCTTAACGGCCGCCGAATCGCAGAAACTTATTCAGGCGCCTGTCGATTTTGAACTGCAATTATTTGCGGCTGAGCCCGATATTATCAATCCGATTAACATGTCCTGGGACGAAAAAGGCCGGTTATGGATTGTAGAATCTGTGGATTACCCGAATACTTTTATCGAAACTGACGGATTAGCCAATGACCGCATTAAAATTTGCGAAGATACCAACGGCGACGGCAAAGCCGATAAGTTTACGATTTTTGCCGATAAATTAAATATTCCTACCAGTTTGGTGTTTGCCAATGGCGGCGTAATTGTTTCCATGGCGCCCCACTTCGTTTTCCTGAAAGACACCAACGGCGACGACAAAGCCGATGTGCGGGAAAACATTATTACAGGTTGGGGCAAAAACGATACCCACGCGGGGCCTTCTAATTTACTCTACGGATTCGATAATAAAATTTGGGGCGTACTCGGCTATTCTGGTTTTAATGGTACGGTTGGCGGTAAGAACATGAGCTTTGGTCAGGGTTTGTACCGTTTTACACCTGATGGCAAAGAACTTGAATACCTGGCCTCCTCCAGCAACAATACCTGGGGTTTGGGCTTTTCCGAAGACAATAATATTTTTATTTCCACCGCCAATAATACCCACAGTGCTTTTTATTCGATGCCGGCCCGTTATATGCAACGGATGTTGCCTGCTTTAAGCGCCCAGGCCGGGGAAAGTACAACCGGAGCCCGGGCGGCATCGCCATCTGCCGTACAATCCATTCAGAAGCTGGACGGACATTATGATGTGCATGCATTAACCCCCAACTTGCGCCAGGTAGACGTGGTAGGCGGGTTTACCGCCGCCGCAGGTCACCACCTGTATACCGCCCGGAACTTTCCGAAAGAATACTGGAACCGCATTGCCTTTGTAACGGAGCCGACCGTAAGGTTGGTGCACAACGCCATTATTGAACCCAATGGTGCCGGATTTACCGAAAAAGATGGCTGGAATTTACTTGCCAGCTCCGACGAATGGTTTGGTCCGGTACAAGCCCAGGTGGGTCCGGATGGAGCCGTATGGGTGGCGGATTGGTATAATTTTATTATTCAGCACAACGTGTTCGTACCGGCCCAGGCACCTTCCCGCATGATTCTGCCTTTTACCGAACAACCTCACGGACAGGGAAATGCTTTTAAGAGCCCGCTGCGAGATATTAATTTTGGCCGTATTTACCGGGTAGTTTATAAAAAAGCAAAACCTTACACGCCGC
>JAQBNV010000082.1 GCA_028288395.1 Adhaeribacter sp.
ACCAGAAATTATACCAGCTAAAGGTGTCGCCGAAAACCTGGGCGATGCCAATAGGGCCGCTTATTGATTTAGAGGCCGAAGCTTCGCCCCGGAATATTTTACCAAACCCCTTGATGTTGGTGGTAATAATGGAAAAAGCTTTTTCAGTACCGGCCGGAATAGCTTCGGCCAGGCTATAATCTTTTATCGAATATTTAAGTAAAGGATTACGCTCAAAACCCAGTTTACCATCTTCATCTATTTCCGCGGTCAGGTTAAGTATTTGGTTACCCCGCTGTACGGTCAGGTTAGTTTTTTTTCCTTTGTTTGCCAGTAATGCCAGTTGCATGTCGTGGAAATAAGGCGTAGGGGTATCGGCTACTTTAATAATCCGGTCACCTTTTTTTAAACCCGCCTTATCGGCTGGTTTACCCGATAGAACCCGGCCCACTTCAAATGGCAATATTATTTCCACAAACCGTAACTGATCCTGGTTATCGGCCATTTTATCCATAAAATCGGCTGGGATCGGAATATTTACTTCCTGCCCGTTGCGATCGACGGTATAGTAGGCGTCTTTCCCCAACAACACATCAGGTTCGTAGATGTCATCAAAGTTCTCGAAAGGCTGGCCGTTTATTTTTACAATTTTATCACCGGTCTGGAAACCCATCTCGCGGCCCAAGGCATTCGGCACAACCCCGTACTTCACTTCATTTACCGGCAGATAAGGTTCGCCGTATTGATGTGCGAGCACAATAAAAATAATAATCCCGGTTATTACATTTACGATAATCCCCCCCATCATCACAATCAGGCGCTGCCAGGCGGGCTTGGCCCGGAACTCGTAAGGTTTGGGTTCTTCGCCCATGGTAGCGGTGTCCAGCGATTCGTCAATCATACCGGATATTTTCACGAAGCCTCCCAGCGGAATTGCCCCGATCATGTACTCCGTTTCCCCGATTTGTTTACTTAATACCTTCGGCGGAAAGCCAATGGCGTATTTTTCGACCCGCATGCCAAACCATTTAGCGGTTAACATGTGGCCTAATTCGTGTAATCCAACTAAAATTGTGAGGCCCAGAATTAACTGGCCTACCATTACTAAAATATCCATTTATTAAATTATGTAAAATCTAACGCGCTAAGCGGCGTATTAAAATAAAAAGCAGTTTTGTTCAAAAATGTTTAATCTACTTTGCAACACAATTATCAAGCCATTACGTTCATTAGCTCCTGGGCCCGTAAACGGGTAGCTTTGTCGGTTTGAATAAAGTCATCGTAAGAAGGTTGTGCAATATAAGCAACTTTTGCCAAGCAATCTGCGATCAGGTCCGACATTGCCAGAAATTTGATTTTATCCTCCAAAAATGCTTGCACCGCCACTTCGTTGGCGGCATTCAGCACACAAGGCATATTGCCGCCGCGGCCCATGGCTTCGTAGGCCAGGGCCAGGTTGCGGAAGGTTTTGGTATCGGGTTGCTCAAACGTTAGCTGGGCATAATCAGCGAAATCAAACCGGGGGAAGGCGGACTTTAACCGGTTCGGATAACTTAAGGCATACTGAATGGGCAGCTTCATATCGGGTAAACCCAGTTGGGCTTTAATCGAACCGTCTTCGAATTGTACCAGAGAATGCACAATCGATTGCGGATGCACCACTACTTCTATCTGGTGATATTCCAGGCCAAATAACCACTTAGCCTCTATTACCTCCAGCCCTTTGTTCATAAGTGTCGCCGAATCGATGGTAATTTTCGCGCCCATGTCCCAGTTAGGGTGTTTCAGGGCTTGCGCTTTCGTAACGGATTGCAGAAAGCTTTCGGTCTTGCCCCGGAATGGTCCACCCGAAGCCGTAAGAATTATCTTTTCGATGGGATTATGAAACTCGCCGGCCAGGCACTGAAAAATAGCGCTGTGCTCTGAATCGACGGGATAAATATTAACGCCTTTTTGCCGGGCCAGCTCAGTAACGAGTTGGCCGGCCACCACCAAGGTTTCTTTGTTGGCTAAGGCAATATTTTTACCTGCCTGAATAGCCCGGAGCGTAGGTTTTAAACCGGCATAACCCACCATTGCGGTTAATACCACATCAATGGTATCCATTTCTACCACTGCATTTAAGGCATTGCTACCGGCGTAAACTTTAATATGATGCGGATCAAGGGCGGCAAAAACGGAATCGTAAAGCTGTTCGTTGCCAATTACCACCACATTGGGCTTAAACGCTATCGCCTGCCGGATGAGCAAGTCCGCATTATTCTGGGCCGTGAGTACCTCTACGGTAAAGGCATCGGGATGTGCCCCAATTACTTCCAGGGCCTGGGTACCAATAGAGCCTGTTGAACCTAATATGGCTATTTTCTTCATACTATTTTTCCGACAGGCAAGCCGCCGCGTTTAATTTACCGGCGCCAGCTTTTTTCTGTCCCGGAATATATCCTTGGACCTGATTTTAATGGCCAAGGTGAATAAGGCTATCCGCAATATTGCGGTCGTTGCTCAGGCGGGGCACCTTGTTCTGGCCGCCCAATTTACCACTGGTTTTCATATATTCCTGGAACGCATTGGCCGGCAACACCTTCACCCGCAGGGTAGCCAAAATATTGCCCGAGATTAAATCATCATAGTAAGTATTCCGTTGCCGGAGCTGCGCATCGAGTTCTTTCTCAAAATCCGTCAAATTCTGCGGAGGCCGGGAAAAAGCAATCAGCCACTCGTGGTGCGACTGGCCCTGGCCGGCACTTACCACTGGTGCTACCGTAAACTCCACTACTTCGGCTTCGGGAAACTTAGTCATGGTTTGCTGCAGGGCTTTTTCTACTTCCTCGCCGATTACGTGCTCGCCGAAAGCAGAAATAAAATGTTTGATGCGCCCTGTTACTACCAATTTATATGGCTGGGTAGAAGTAAATTTTATCGTAT
>JAQBNV010000087.1 GCA_028288395.1 Adhaeribacter sp.
CGGATAGCCAGTTATGCCAAGCCCCCTTCCGTCATGGCGCTGTTTAAAAACGATCGCTGGCGCAAATATTCCGAAAATTACCTTTTTGTGCATAATGCTTTTATGCGGCCTTACTACTGCAATTACCTGTTGCGCTCCTGGAACGAAAACCACGGTCAGGAACCGGTTACGAACCTGGCAGTCGTATATATGAAAGAAGTTACTCTTCCGGATTACCAGGTTTCACCGCCGCAGCGGGAAGTTTTATGTGAGTGTGCCGGGAACAACGAATAAAATATTCCAGCCAAAGTTAATCCTGCAATAAGGTCTTAACCCGCAAGCCGGCTTCCAGGGTTTTCTGGACAGGGCAACGGGCCGAAATATCTTCCAGACGCTGACGCTGCTCCGGCGTTAAAGCACCGATTAAATAAAGTTTTTTCGTAATCTGGTTTATTCTGGCATCTTTATTATCGCAGTCTGCGCAATCAGTCGCGTAAATCCGCTCGTGTTTCAGGCGTACCTCGGCCCGTTCCAGGGGCCAGTTTTTACGCTGGGCGTACATGTGTAGTGTAATAACGGTACAAGCCCCTAAAGCACCCATAATATAATCGTACGGATCGGGGCCTGTTTTGGTGCCTGTAACCAGCCCCGATTCATCAATGCTAAAGGCCTGCCCCTCGGCCTGAATATTGGCCACCAGGCCGGCCCCCTTATCAGCCCTTACTATTACCTCGTTCTCGCCTTCCTTCATTCCCGTTCCTAATTATAGATGCTTCCCTGTTTCAAAATATTATTCCTGCTATAAAGCCGTTATACGATTGCTGGTTCTGAATACTTATCGCGGGAGAATATTTTTTCCGGAAAGGAGAATTTTAATTTGGGTTAGCCTGCGTGCATTTTTTCCACTACTAATTTAATTCATTACTTTTATATTTGACCCGGTAAAATTGTTGAACTTTAGTACTTATTTATGAAGGCGATCTATTTTTTTACTTTCCTGTTGTTATTTTCTGTTTCTGTTGTTAGTGCCCAAACTGCCCCGGTTACCGGCAAAGCCGCTTCCGCCCAAACCGATCCTAAAATCAATACTTTACAGCAGCAGTTTAATCAGTTAAAATACCGATCTTCTACCCACTCCGAATTTAACCAGGATTATAAAGTTGTAAAGCTCCGGAACCTGGATGCTTTCTGGAAAAACGTAGCGGATACCTTAAGGGCCCGGGACATAAAAGTAAAACAAGCCCGCAAAGGCATTGAACAAGAGTTAGTGCAGGCCAAGAAGAACCTGCAGGAACAGGATAACCAACTGCAAAGGTTGAAGCAGGAAAACGCCCAGAAAGAGTTGGAAGTACAAAAAAGCGTGCACAACGTAGCCAATATTTCGTTCCTGGGCCTGGATATGAACAAGACGACCTTCGTAATCCTGAGCTGGGGCACTATTATTATTTTGCTGGTGGGCTTAGGGATTTTATTTTACCTGTTTAAAAACAGCAAGTACGTGACCGACGAAAAAATTAAGTCTTATAACGATATTGAGCAGGAGTTTAAAACCCATAAACAAACTTCGCGCGAAAAAGAACTTAAAATTAAGCGGGAGCTTCAAACCGAAATGAACCGGGTAGAAGAATTAAAACAAGAAATTGCCGTCCTTAAAAAACAGGCCCAACATTAAATATTAACTGGTTTACAGCTTAATGGGCGGCGGCAGACTTTAACTGGGCAATGGCGGCTTGTCCTTCCTCCCATTCTTTTTCATCTGGTTTAGCAACCAAGGCAGCTTCCGGGTTGTCGTAAAATTTTATCAGGTTGCGCTTTAATTCCGGACTAAGATCTTTAAAATCTGTTTTGGCTAATTTGAGTAATAATTTTAGATAGGTTTTATCGGCTTTGCCGTAGTGGCCGGGGCTGGTACGCTTGCCGGTATCAAAATCAGTGTTGGCGAGCTGCAGTGTGCGCGCATCGGCGTTTTTCAGGCCCTGGCTGTACGCATCTACGGTAGCTGTAAAACTTTGCATAAACAGCTTCTCGGCCTCAGGAGTAGGAGGTATAAAAGTAAGCGTCCGTTGCGGGCCAATTTTAGGCAGTAACCGCAGCAACCAGCTCAAAAACTTTTCATACAGGCTGGGTTCCTGGTAAACATTTCCCCAATTTTTCTGATAACTGGCTTTGTTAATGCGGTATTCGAATTTACGGCGGCTTATGCCGGGCTGGGCTTTCTGTATTTCGTCGGCTTTCATATTCCAGGCGGCTTTGGTTAGTGCCGGAAAAAGATTGCTTACAGTACGCCGGTAGGTGCCAATGGCCAAATCCAGACTTACAAACTGTTCTTTCAGCTCCAAGCCGTACGTTTTCTTAAAAGCGCGCTCCAGCACTTCTTTGCTCACTTCAAAACCAATAAAATCGTGGTACGACTCGGGGGCATAATGGCCCCGGGCCACCTGCAGTACATCAAAACCAAACTCCATTTTTACATGGGCCAGCGGGTCCTGTTCGTAGGTAATGATATGGCCAAACTCTTTTTCTAATTTAGGATATACCAAAGGCACCGCTTTATTTGTAGCCATGGGATGGCCGTTGTTATCGGCGTAATAATGGGCCAGCGCCCCCAGGACAAAAGCATATTCGTTCAGGTCTTTCGCTTCCGCAATCAGGTTCAGAATAAAGTCACCGGTACGTACATAGTGCACCACATCCGTAAAAAATTTACTTCCAAACGGATAGTAACCCATATCCTGTATAATAGCGCCTCCATAGGCGTGGGCGTACGCTTTGCGTAGTTCTTCTGACGTGGCCTGCGGGAAGCACTTTTTCAGGAGGGGCACCATTGGCTCCTGCCAAACCACATCAATAATGGCTTGGTGGGTGAGCACACTGTAGCCAGCGGCCGATTGGGAATAGCCAAAGCATAAAAATAAGGCAAGAAAAATAAAGCAGAAGCAATGGCTGGTATTTCGCATATATAACGGCTACCTGCCCGGAACCCTACCCTGGTTCTCCCCTGCAGATAGGGACACTGCAAGGTATACGTATTATATATATTTAAAGGTATATATTATAAGTAGATATCTTAATATCTTCGTTATAAATTTACGAGTAAACGCTAACAGAAATATTATGCTGGTTAATGGGGCAAAGCGTCCTGGATAATTAAGACTGGCCAAACCAAGCTTAATTATCCAGGACGCTTTGCTCAACTAAATATGTTATCCGGCAATTACACCGGCTTTAGAATTTCCAACGGACAAAAGCTTCCATGGCCTCATAATCGGCCAGACCCAGACGGTCATAAACTTTAGCTGTTTCGCGGTTGCGTTCCTCGGCCCGCACCCAGAATTCCCGCGCATCTTCACCCGGAAATACCGGCGTATCTTTTTGCGACTGATGCTTAAAAATGGCATTGCGTTTCCGGATAACTTCCTGCGGCGACAGCGGCACGGCCATTTCAATTTCGTGGGTTTCAAATTCGTGCCAGGCACCCCGGTACATCCACAACCAGCAATCTTTCACCCAGTCTTTGGTCTGGCGCAGCCGGTTCAGGGCTTCCATTATGATGTTAAAAGCTACGATGTGCGTGCCATGCGGATCAGCAAAATCACCGGCAGCATATACCTGGTGGGGTTTAATCTGCTGCAGCAACTCCATGGTCAGCTGAATATCCAGGTCCGTTACGGGGTTCTTCTGGGTTTTGCCGGTTTCGTAAAAAGGCAGGGCCATAAAATGTATGTGATCATCAGATAAACCAGCATAGCGGGCACCCGATAAGGCTTCGGTTTTCCGGATAAAACCTTTCACGTTGCGAATTTCCGGCGTATCAATCTGGTTGGGTTGCTTTGTCTGGATAAACACGCGCATGTCATCGTAAATGGCTTGCAGTTTCTGGCTATCATCCCCAATACTCTGATTAAAATCGATGGCAAATTCCATGTAACGGAGCACATCGTCGTCCCATACCGCTGTATTGCCCGACGTTTGGTAAGCCACATGCACCTCGTGCCCCTGGTCTACCAGCCGGATAAACGTACCGCCCATCGAAATTACATCATCATCGGGATGCGGAGAAAAGATAATTACCCGTTTGTGCGGTGGTTCGGCTCTTTCGGGCCGCTCTGAATCATCGGCATTGGGTTTGCCGCCCGGCCAGCCCGTAATGGTGTGCTGTAGCTTATTAAAAATATCGATATTGATGTTGTAAGCCGGTCCTTTTTCGGTGACCAGTTGGGCCATGCCGTGGTTGTTATAATCCTCATCAGTTAATTTTAAGATGGGCTTATTTACCTCCGCCGACAGCCAAATAACGGCTTTTTTGGTAAGCTGAATATCCCAGACGCAGTCTTTTACGAGCCAGGGCGTATTAAAGCGGGTCAGTTCGGCGGCGGCAGCCTGATCCAGCACAAACTCGACACTATCGGAAAGCTGCAGGTACGTTGCCGGTACATCGCCGGAAATCTCGCCCTCTACGGCTTTCTTTACGATAGGCGCTTTTTTCCCATTCCAGGCCATCAGAATAATTTCGCGGGCCTTAAAAATAGTACCTACACCCATGGTGATGGCTTTGGTAGGCACATTTTCTTTTCCCCCAAAATCGCGGGAAGCATCCCGACGGGTAAGGTCATCGAGGGTAACCAGGCGGGTACCGGAGTTAGGCGCTGAACCTGGCTCGTTAAAACCAATGTGGCCGGTACGGCCGATACCTAGTATTTGAAGATCCAGGCCGCCCAGCTCTTCAATCTTGCGCTCATAAGCCAAACAAAAAGCCGGTATCTCTTCTATGGCCAGTGTGCCATCCGGAATATTAATATTATTTCTATCGATATCGATGTGATCGAATAAATGCTCG
>JAQBNV010000096.1 GCA_028288395.1 Adhaeribacter sp.
CAACTCTGTTTTTGAAGTCTTTTAAAAGGGTTGATGGAACGTGGTTCACCATCATATACTAACTTAAACGAGCCTTTGGGGCATAAAGAAGCCCTGGCTCTTTTCAGAAGGCCAGGGCTTTTTATTAATAGCTAAATATTGGTTTATCCCAACACTATTATTCTAATAAATTTTTAAAGTTCCGATGCAATTATCTATGTCTTCGATGGCATATTTCCGGCTCCGGTTAATTTTGTCTTCCAGGTAAGATGGGCTGAAACTTTTGTTGTATAAATACGGGTCTATGTATTTATTTGAGTTTGTTTTTAAAGCGCCGAAATCCTGGCTATACACTAATTTAGGCTGGAACGAGATTAACAAATTAACGGCCGTCTGAATATTATCTCTTAAAGAAGCTAGTCCTCCTTTGTCGTAAGATAGCGCTTCCATTTTCTTTTTAATCTGTTCTAAATCCTTGATTACCTTTAGCATAATTTTTCTATTTTATGAAAGGTACGCATTATTATTTGATTTATTTCGGAAATTTATACCATGTATACCAAAGGCGGCTTCCGGATGAACCACCTAAAAGCCGAATAATGATAATTTGTTAAAACCGGAATTTTGGCAAATAATATACAAAAAGGCAAATTTCCCCTTAATCTACCTTACGTGCCATTATTAATTTTAGCTAGGCATTGTACCAGGCTGTCGCGCCAGTAAGGAATTTCCAAGGCAAAATTATATTTAATTTTTGCTTTGTCCAGTACCGAATATGTTGGTCGCACGGCTTTGGTGATGTATTCGGCGGTACGAACCGGAACGGCTTTTACGTCGATTTGGCTAAGTTCAAAAATGCTTTTGGCAAAATCAAACCAGGAGGTTAAGCCTTCGTTGCTGTAATGATAAGTGCCGTAGATGGGGTTAGCGTTTTGGATAATGGTAAAAATACAATCAGCCAAATCCATGGCGTATGTAGGCGTGCCTACCTGGTCCCAAATTATCCGGAGTTCGGGTCTTTCCTTGCCAAAGCGCAGCATGGTTTTCACAAAGTTATTGCCATACTCGGAATAAAGCCAGCTGGTCCGGAGAATGAAATATTTATCTAAATATTCCGGTATTAGTTTTTCGCCTTCCAGTTTAGTAAGGCCATATACGTTTATAGGGTTGGTTTCATCAGTTTCGGACAATGGCAAGTAACCAGTACCGGCAAATACAAAATCCGTAGAAACATGCAAAAGCGTGGTATTAAACTCCTGGCATAACCGGCTCAGGTTTTCAACGCCGTGGCGGTTAATCTGCCGGGCTTGTTCCGGTTCGTCTTCGGCTTTGTCTACGGCGGTGTAAGCCGCACAATTAATGCAGTATACCGGTTGATAGTTTAAAAAAGTGGCGCGTAAAGCTGCCGTATCGAGCACATCGGCTTGTGCTTTCGGCAAAAAGTAAATTCCCCGAATATTTTTTTCCCGGGCAATCGCCTGCAGGCATTGCCCTAACTGTCCGGATGCGCCAAAAACAATAATATTACCCATTCATCAAAAATTAATGGCCTGATTTATTTTTAAAATTTTGGTAAAGCTAAAATTTAAAACGGTAAAAAATTAGCTGGCAACCAGATGTCTTAGTTTATCTAATACAAATTATTCATTTTTACGGCGGTTAATAACGCCGAATTTTCCTCAATCATCAAGTATCGCAAATTATAATTATGTAATTTTTGTGTAGCTTTTAAACTAATATTTAATATCTAAAGAGCTGTAATCAGCTGGCGAAAAGACAGGTTTACGAAGCTAAGATCTGGCTGCAAACGAATTTAATTTTTTGTTTTTATGCCATTAAAGAAGGAATGAGCGGGCCTTGAAGCAGAATGGTTGACTTCGTTGCCTTTAGGTTGAGGCGGGATTATAAACAAAACAAAAGACCCGAATTGCTTCGGGTCTTTTGCGAATATTTAGAAAAGTTAGATAAAATTTTTTACCTATTATCAAACCGCCCCAATTAGTCGGTGGGCTGGTTGTTCCGAAATTCCTTATCGGAGCTATCCGCTCCCCGGGAATCTGATGGGTTGCGGTGCGTTTTATTTACATTATCGGTAGCGGTGTTTTCTTTCCCTTTTTTAGCGCCACCGGTACTGGCTTCGCGGCTGGGTACATTTTCGCCGCGGGTATTATCCGCGCCGCCGGCTACCGGTCCTTCGTGCTGTCCTGGTTGCTGTCCGCTTACGCCTACGCCTTTGCCCGTACTATCGTGTTGGGCCTGGCTCTTTCCATCTTGGTTATCAATTCTGTCTGCCATAATTATCTTCTGCTCTTGCGTGAAACAAATATTGAGGTTGCCACCGGATTTTCCGGGGCTTTTGTTTACGGTAGAATCGCTAATTTGGGTTATAAAAGGCCGTCTATAATTATTCATGTTTGCACTCGCTTTTCTCGCTGCTGGCAAATCCGGCAGCATAAAACAGAAAGTCAGCACCCGGAAAACTTCTGCATTTCCGGCTCTGAAAACTTCGTAAATATCGAAATGGAGGCATAATCCCGAAATAATCACCAGCGTTTTACGTGTCGAATGCTGCTGCTAGCCACACAGAAGTTTAAGAATAATATCAATCCTGTCTCTTTCTGAGGTAGTCGACCGCAGTAAATAGTTAATAATAAGACAGGAATATATATGCAAAATCAATAATATTACAGGCCTGCCTTCGTTAGCCTTATAACAATCATTCACCTAAGGTGCCCCGGTTTAAAACAATAGCGCCCCCAGGCTCAGAACCGTTACGCGGTTTGATTCCTGCCTCGCATCATGCTTCCCAAAGCGATGTGTTGAACGGCTATTGTCTTTATTTCTTTTCTGCTCCCAAAAAATTTTACAGGTAAGCCGGCGGGTATCGGCTAAGAAATTACCCATTCTGCTCCTGTAAAAGCATCAGCCATTCGTGCGTTCCACCGTCTTTCATAACAGGTCAGGGGAAAATTGCGCCAACCTTAATAACCTGGTTTGGCAATAAATAAATATCATTTAAACTTTTAAGATCATGAATACTATCTATATAACCGAGGATGATTATCAATTACTGCATAACTTAATTCAACAGCAACAGCAACAAGCCAATACCGCACCCAATATACGCCTGAAAGAAGAGTTGAAGCGGGCTAAACGGGTTCCGGCCGAGCTAATCCCGCCTGATGTGGTAACCCTTAATTCGCGGGTAAGGGTACTGGAAAAGAAAAGCGGCAGTGTTATGGATATTGAGATTGTGTTTCCAAATAAAGCTGATTTTAATGCCGGCAAAATATCGGTTTTATCACCAATTGGTACTGCTTTGTTAGGCAGCCGGGAAGGAGAGGAAGTGGTATGGTCGGTGCCGTACTGCAAATTTACTTACCAGATTCAGGAGGTGCTGTACCAACCCGAAGCCGCTGCGACCCTGGTCTGAGATTAAATTTTAATTAATCCCTTAAAATTATCAGGCGTTGAGGCACTTAATTCCTACTTACTTAAGCGCCTCAACGCCCATTAAGGAAAGCTTTTAAACAGCTGGCTCTAGTAAAACAGATAAGTCCGGCTTTAAAATATTCTAATTGAGACCTTCTGCTTTTATAAAACTGACTGTTCCCATTACATCTTTCTGGTAAGTGGCCAACAGATTTGCCTTAAATTTTGGATCAAAGTTCTGATCTCCGGGGAATAATTTAGTCGGGGTGGGCAAGCCTTTCCGGAAGAAGTAAACTTTTGTATTACCGTATTTGGTATGGGGCATA
>JAQBNV010000099.1 GCA_028288395.1 Adhaeribacter sp.
GTTTGATGTGATTTCCTGGAAATGAATGTTTAAACCCTCCTTTCTGCGTCTTCATAAATGCTTTATATAGGTTTAAGGGAATTTGAAAATTTCTGGGTTATTCATTATTTGGTAGCAGAATAAATAAGCATTATCTAAGCAACAGTCAATTTTACTATTTTTAGTAATCGTTTTACAAACGTCCTTTTAAGTGATATCGCAAGTGATAAAAGTAGTTCACGGATGAACAAACGTGCAATGGTGAGGTTATAAAAGGAATAAACAGGAAAGTTTTGCTTATACCCGTGCCAATAAGAACAGCAGCGGGGTAGCCGCCGCCTGGGTGCGGGTAGAGCAGGAACTACAATGCCGTGACCGGGAAGTTGCAGTTTGAAAAGGCACAGCAGCAATAGGTTCAGGAACGGTAGCAACAGCGCCGGGACACCGGAAGGTAAGCGAAATACTATTATTTATTTCTTTCGCCTATCAAAAGTTAATCCGGGAGAAAACTTATCTTAGTCTAGGCTCCATTTTTTGCCAGAATCTCTTTATTCTCTTTTTCAAGTTCAGCAATTCGCCGGTTACTTTTTGCTATAGCATTTCGGGCAGCTAACCTTAGTTCCATCTCGTCCATTACGATGGCAGCCATTTCCTGGAGCATTTCTTTTTGTGCATTGGTCAGATACCGCTGTGCTTTGTCGATTATGCATAAAGTACCAAGGTTATAACCTTCTTGGGTCTTAAGGGGGGCAGCAGCATAAAAGCGAAGCCCAAATTGACCACAAACCAAAGAGTTTGTTAGACATCGGGGATCATTTTCGGCATCTTCTATAATGTATAAATCTGGTGAAAGAATAGCTGAAGCACATAGGCCAGCTTCCAGGCCGATTTGCTTAACTCCCTCAAGCCCAAATTGTGACTTAAACCATATTCTGTCTTCGTCAACCAAACTGATGATGGCAATAGGCATATTAAACATTTTGGATGCTAAAGCGGTAATTCGGTCGAAACTACCATCCGGAGGCGTGTCCAAAATGTCAAAACGTTTTAAGGCGCTTAATCTTTCTTTTTCAATCAGCATTGCTTCCATTCTTCTTTTACTAATATTACTTTAGAACTGCGCTTTCGTAAATTTTGCATGGTGCGTAATCTGGTGCGGGCGTCCTGGCCCGGGCCTGCTCTTTGCCGGCCTTTAGCCGCTAATATTTGATCTATAAAGAATAATATTGGCCAGAGGCCGGATAAAAACAGACCGAGGCTGTCGCCTCGTGCCAGATAAGTAGTTAACCTGTTTTTCTAATACGTAACTTTGAAGTAATAATAGAATTAAATCTAAATTTTTGCATGATAACTATTAAAAAAAGCCGGTTTATGGTTTGTTTTAACCTGCATAAGGTTGGGTATCCATTATTTGGCAGCTAGCTGTTTTGCATTACTTAGGCTTTTCCGGGGAGGATGTGCTGTGATTTTTAATAATCGTCATTATAATGTAAAGAAGCAATTTACTAACTCTATCAAGGAATTTTTACCCTGGTAGCTATAGCAATAATAAATTGCTATGGGAAGCAGTAGGAGGTTGGTAACTGAATTTATTTACTTATTCTTAACGAAGCGAAATCTTTGATTCTCTTAAATAATAAATGTTTAATGCCAGTGGTAAAATCTTTGAATTTTCCCTGCCTGCCAGTACTATTATTTACATTAATTCGATGAAAACAGTAGTGCCCTCATGTTCCTGACTTTCCACCCATACTTTACCTTTGTGTTTATCAATTATTTGTTTCACAATATAAAGTCCTAAGCCCGTGGTGGGCTCACCTTCAGTTCCGGTTCTCCCAGCTTTGGTAAATTTATTAAATATATTAGCCTGCAACTTAGCCGGAATACCAATCCCGTTATCCTGAACTTGGAGAATTGTCTTTTTTCTTTCCTTTTTCAAAGTTATGGTTACTTGCCCATTTTCATTGGTGAACTTTACGGCATTGGAAAGTAAGTTATCCAGCACTCTTTTAAATTTATCCCTATTTATATGAGCATACACGGGTTTTTCAGGGGAATGGAACGTCACTGTTATACCTTTCTTTAGAGCACCTACGCTAAGATTGTTTAGGTGAAACTGAATATAGGTTTTCAGGTTGGTTTCTTCTAGCGTTTCATAAGTAGATTCTATTTCTCCTATGAGAAGTAAATCATTAATAAGGATTAATGCTTTATCTGAGGTATCCGAAATTAAATTTACATAAGTAAAAGTTTCATTTTGCTTTTCCCGCTCTTGGGCCTGGAGCGCTTCCAGGTTTTCTTTCAGAAAACCAGCAGCCAACTTAATTTTGAAAATAGGAGATTTTAAATCATGCGCTACCATATGCATAATGTTTTCCTGGTTATCATACTGCTTCTTAAGTTCCAGTTCTAAAGATTTGCGTTTGTTAATGTCTTCTACAATCGTAAAACCTAATGAAATATCCTGGTCCTGGAAAAGAATGGAGGTAACCTGGCACCATATACCAGTGCCATCTTTCTTTAGCAGGCAGGTTTCAATTCGAAAGGCAGGAATTTGCCTTTCCCAAAGGTTCGTCTGCAACTCCTGCCAGTGATGAATAAAATCAGGATGGGCAAATTTAGTGATTCTGGAGCCGATTAATTCTGCTTTCGTGTAGCCCAGCATCTGCTGCAAAGCCTTATTTACCTGCATGATTTTTAAATCCGGGGCAATTATTTTATTACCCAGTATCGACTGGTTGAATATGGCCTCGAAGCGGCTTTGGCTTTCTTCGTACTTCTTTTCAAGAGCTACCTGTTTTTTAAGTTCGGCATGGGCGGCTGTATTCTCCGAACGCAGTTGCTTAATTTGTTCCCGCAAAGCCAAGATTTCCGCTTCGAGCGGAGTTCTTTTATTTTCGGAGGTATTGAGACTATCTTTTGCGTTGGGCATACTTCTAAAATATTCTATAAATATATTACTTGGAGTACCGTTCTCATTTATTAAAATGAGAATTTCTTCTTTACAACCTGCCCGTTATAACTTGCGAATCTTGGCGGGCTGGTTTTTGAAATTAAGCAGATAACGTGCTACCAGGAAGCAGTATTCTATAGCCTCTGAAATATCATCTGTATTCTTAAATAAAGATAGCAATCTTTGACTCTTCTGGAGTAGAAGATAAGGTTTTCCCAGCGACCTGATTTTATGATAATTTTCTTGCAAAGAAAGGTAAAGATAATCCAGGTTGGAGTTATCAAATAGCGTATACATTTTGCCATTTACTGAGTACGGGATAAATATTCCTTTTATCAGGCGGTACTACATTGTTTATTCTTTTGCTTCAAAAACACCCAGCTGCTTATCTAGCAGCATACTAAATTAAAGGTAAGAAGTTTTATTTATTTTTTTTCAGATTTAGAGAGAAAGTGCCATAAAAGCGTCTGAAAAGCTTTGCCTATAATGATTTTAACCCACTTTTACTTATAACTAATGTAATGTTAAACAGAAAGGAATTATGACTTTTGTTATATTTGCGGGCAGGGGCAAGAAGGAGTAATAAACCGACGTGTCATGAGGCGAATTGGTAAACCTGTTCCCGAATTAAACCGACATTTAGATTTTAGGAGATTTTTTTAAAACTGTATGAGAGGCCTACCAGCAGAAGCAGAAAACTGATAAATCCAAATGCTATTGGTAGTGAAGTGTGATGAGAGATAAATCCTAAAAGCGCCGGACCTGCTAATTGACCAGCATAACCAAAGGTAGAAATGGCCGGAATAGCAACAGAGGCAGGAATATTCTTTAAGCTTCCGCCTTCACTAAAAAATACCGGAACCGTGTTAGCCGCACCAATACCCAGCAGAACAAAGCCTAGTAAGGAAGTAATAAGCCAGGGTGTTAGTATGGCCAGAGACAAACCAGCCGCTGCAATCAGACACCCATAAACAACAACTTTTTTACTATCCAGCCGCATCACTAATCTGTCTCCAAGTAAGCGCATGATGGCCATGGCTACGGAAAAAGCAGCGTAGCCCATTCCAGCTAGCGCTACATCAACGCCCCGGTCTTCTTTTAAGAAGACCGCACTCCAATCCAGCATCGCCCCTTCTGCTAAAAATAAAGCGAAACACAACAGGCCTAAATAAAGAACGCTCCTGTTTAACCAGGATTGTTTTTTATCTGGTTTATTTCCGGCTGGCGTACTAGTGGGTGAATCAAAGCGCTTACTTACTTCTTTTTCGTACTTACTGGGTAAAAGAAACCGGTATTGCGTGCTTACAATCAAAAGCAAGATGAGGGAAATACTTGTAGCAGCTATCACAGGAGGTAAACCAAGTTTTATCAGCAAACCTAAACCCAACGAACCGGCTAAGCCGCCCACACTAAAAAGGCCGTGCAAAGAAGACATAATGGGTTTACCGTATAAATTCTGAACTTGTACGCCATGCGCATTCATGGCTACGTCTACGGTGCCAATGGCCGAACCAAATAAAAATAATAGAAACCCCATGGCCAGGACTGAATTCATGATCAGTAGTAAGGGCAAGGTGAAAGAGATTAAAAGCGAGGCCATTAACATGACTATCCTGCTGCCGAACTTATAAATTAATATACCTGTCACAGGCATCATCGTAAGGGCACCCGCACCTAATAAGAGCAGCAGAAGGCCTAACCCGCTGTCATTAAGTTCCAAACGGTCTTTAGCAAAAGGTACCATGATGGCCCAACTGGATATTCCTAAGCCACAAACTAAAAAAATGGATTGGGTGGCTTTTTTGGGCTTCTCTAAATTTAATTCGGGTACTACATTCATATAACAACAACATTGGCCGAAAAAGTAGGATGGCAATACACAGCAAGGTTACTACTAAATTCTAATTATTGTTACCAAGCCCTTGGCCAATACAATTCCGAATGTTGTAAAATTAATAGATTAAAAGACGTTAATACAAGTTGCTTTTTTATCGCCCTATTTTCCTGGAGTTTTGAATGCACCATGTTGGCTTGGTGCTTGGTCAACCATTAATCTGTACAATCCGTTTATTAAATTAATAATCAACTAGATAAAACCAGGATGAAGAAGCTGATTTTTACCCTCCTAATTCTTTTTATAGCATTTTCCTGCTCCAAAGATGATGATGCCATTTCTATTGCCCAGGAAAGCTATGTTCTGCCCGGCAATACATTTTTCCCGGAAGGAATTGCTTACCACCAAAAATCAGGCACTTTCTTTACCGGCAGTGTTACTAACGGTGATATCTTAAGAGTGAATGTAGAGAACGGCGAGGCCACTCTTTTTGCTACTGGCAGCCAACAAAACCGGGCTGCAGCTACGGGTTTAAAACTTGATAAAATG